>CAZTOM010000055.1:0-10654 GCA_964615555.1 uncultured Actinomycetaceae bacterium | reverse complement strand
TCAGCGCACAATTGTGAGCGTTCACGCGATACACTTGACCGGAGGGATTCCTGGCTCCGGAGGGCGGACGCATGTCGAAGAAGGTCGTGATGAACGACGTCGCCCGGGCGGCCGGGGTCTCCATCCAGACCGTCTCGAGGGTGCTCAACGAGCACCCTGCCGTCAGTCCCACCACCCGTGCGAGCGTCCTTGCCGCCGTGGAGGCGCTGGGCTACCGCCCCAACCTCGCCGCTCGCTCCCTGGCCGCCGGTAGTTCCAAGACCGTGGGGGTCCTCCTCCTCACCACCGTGGGCCATGGGAGCGCTGCCGCATTCGCCGAGATCGTGGAGTCCGCCCGGCAGTCCGGCTACCACCTGGTCCTCACCACCGCGGAGTCATCCAGCCGTGAGTCCCTGCGGCGCGCGATGGACGAGATGGAGGGCCACCGCGTGAGCGCCGTGATCGTGCTGGCGCGGCGGGCGGATGTGGTGAAGGAGCTCGCCAGCCTGAGCTCCACCATGCCGAGGGTGCTCCTTGCGGGCTCCACCGGCAGCAATGGCTCGTTCACCGTGAGCGTGGACCACGTGGCAGGGGCCCGGAAGGTGACCCGCCACCTGGTGGACACCGGCCGCAGGCGGCTCGTCCACATCACTGGCGACCTCGAGTACGTGGATGCGATCCTCCGCCGGGACGCCTTCCTTGAGACAGCAGACGAGCTCGGGGTGGAAGCACACGTGGTGGACGGGGGCGGCTGGTCCACCGAGGACGGGAGGCGCGCCGCCGAGGAGGCCCTCGGCTACTCCCCCGACGCCATCTTCGCCTCCAACGACGAGCTTGCCCTCGGCGCCCTGCGCACCCTGCACGACATGCAGGTGGACGTTCCGCGCGAGATCGCCGTGGCTGGCTTCGACGACAGCCCCATGAGCCGGTGCCTCGTGCCGAGCCTGACCAGTGTGGTCCAGGACTTCCGTGCGCTCGGGCGCTCCGCGATGGACCTCGCCCTCGCCGCCGCCACGGGCGGCGATCCAACGGACGTGCTGATCCCGGTCAGGCTTGTGATCCGCGAGTCCACGCGTTCGGCCCGCTAGGGCGGGCGCACCTACCGCGCCGGGCGGGATGCTCCTGGGAGCGGCGGGTGGCGCGCTTACCGCGCTGGCTGCTGTGCGGGCGCAGACTGGCCGTAGGTCTTGATCTTCTCGATAACCTCATCGATCCGGTGGTCCGGGAGGATGCGGGGAGTCCCGGCGGAGAGGGTCCGCAGGTAGAGCTCGCAGACCCACTCGAGCTCCTCAGCGAGCACATAGGCGGCCGCGAGGTCGGGCCCGGCCACCACCGAGCCGTGGTTGCTCATCAGTGCGCCGGTGCGGCCCGCGAGCGCCCGCCCCACGTTCTCTGCCAGTTCGGGGGAGCCATAGGTGGCGTACTCCGCCACCCTCACGTCGGATCCCCCGAACATGGACACGTAGTAGTGGACTGCAGGCAGCACGCTGACCCCCTCGAGGGAGGCCACCGCGGCAGCAGCGGGCGAGTGGGTGTGGACCACGGCGGGAAGCCCTGTCACGCGGAGGGTGGTGAGGTGGAGCCCCAGCTCGCTGGCGGGCTTGAGCGGGCCGTCCACCTGGCGGCCGGTCTCGTACTCCACCACCGCGATCAGGTCCGGGCGCATGTCCTCGTAGGGAAGGCCGCTGGGCGTGACCGCCACGAGGTCCCCCTCCCTCACGGAGAGGTTTCCCGCGGTTCCCACCACGAGCCCGTCTGGCCGGAGGCGGAAGCTGGTCTGGGCGATCTCTTCACGTGCGGTTTGGAGGAGCATGGATCCAGCATGGCATGTTTGCGCTCCCACGTCCAGAACCCGAGCAAACTCAATGATTCCCATTGACGTTGCAATTTCACTGTCCTATTCTGTTGTTAGCGCTCTCAACCGACATTGGGCGGGTGACCCTGCGACCGCAGTGACACGTGGCACAACATCCACCCGCGCCCTGGTACACCGTCGTCCTACAGGGAGTCACCATGCCTGGCACCACCTTCCCCGCCATCGGAATCCGCCCACTCATCGACGGCCGCCGCCGTGGGGTCCGCGAGTCCCTCGAGGACAAGACCATGCAGCTCGCCCACGATGTGGCCGAACTCATCAGCGAGCGAGTCACCTACCCGGACGGCTCCCCCGTGCGCTGCGTGATAGCGGACACCACGATCGGCGGAGTGGCGGAGGCGGCCGCCACCTCGGAGAAGTTCCGGGACCTCAACGTGGGCGCCGAGATCTCCGTGACGGCCTCGTGGGACTACATCACCCAGGTGCTCGACCTGGACCCCACGATCCCCCACGCGATCTGGGGCTTCAAGGGGACGGAGCGCCCGGGCGCGGTCACGCTAGCGGCGGCGGCCCCCGCCTACAACATGCTCGGCATCCCGTGCTACGGCATCTACGGGCACGACGTCCAGGACCTCGACCAGTCCGGCCTCACGGAGGAGGTGGTGGACAAGATCCTCCGCTTCGTCCGGGCCGCCCTCGGCGTGGCCCTCATGAAGGGGCGGAGCTACCTGTCCATCGGGACCGTCTCCATGGGCATTGCCGGCTGCCGCGTCCCCGAGGCGTTCCTCCTCGACTTCCTCGGCATGCGCTCCGAATACATCGACATGATCGAGATCGACCGCCGGATCGCCCAGGGCATCTACGACCACGAGGAGTACGAGACCGCGATCACGTGGGCCCGGGAGAACCTCCAGATCGGGGAGAACCGCAACCCCGGGCACAACCGCGCCACCGAGGAGGAGTACGAGGAGCAGTTCGACTACTGCATCAAGATGACCCTCATCGCCCGGGACCTCATGGACGGCAACCCCCGGCTCGCCGAGATGGGCTTCGAGGAGGAGGCCGGCGGGCACAACGCGATCGCGGCCGGGTTCCAGGGCCAGCGCCAGTGGTCCGACTACAAGCCCAACGGCGACCTCATGGAGACCCTGCTGACCACCAGCTTCGACTGGAGGGGCAAGCGCCCCGACCGCGTGTTCGCCACCGAGGCAGACGCGGGGAACGCCATCTCCATGCTCTTCAACTCGGTGCTCACCCACCGCCCCCAGCTCTTCTCCGACGTGCGCACCTACTGGAGTCCGGAGGCCGTGAAGCGGGTGACCGGCCACGAGCTGAGCGGCGTTGCCGCGGGCGGGTTCATCGACCTGCGCAACTCGGGCGCCACCACGCTGAACGGGACCGGCCGGAAGACGGATGAGGACGGCAACCCGATCATCAAGCACTGGTGGGAGATCACCGAGGAGGACATCAGGAACGACCTGTCCGCCACCACGTTCCACGCGGCCACCCACGAGTACTTCCCGGGAGGCGGCTTCTCCACCCACTTCGCCACCCGCGGCGGCATGCCCGTGACCGCGAGCCGGCTGAACTTCGTGAAGGGCCTCGGCCCGGTGCTCCAGATCTCCGAGGGGTGGACCATCGAGCTCCCGGAGGAGGTCCGGACCGCGATCGAGGACCGGACAGCACCTCCTTGGACAGGAAGTAGCAGTAGGTGCAGTTCAGGTTGCAGGCCGCCCCGGTGGGCTTGGCCATCACCGAGAACGGGATCGGGCGCTGGATACCTACGGCCGCTCGTTCTCCCACTTCGGGAACTGGATGTTCACCCGGCCCGGGTGCTTCGCATCCCGGTGGGTGAGGCAGGAGTAGTTGGTGCACGTGGCATCCACCGGCTTGTACTTGGGGTACTCGCTCATCACGTTGGGGGCCTTGAATACGCACGTGGTGGGTGAGCCGCACTCCGGGCAGGGAGGGAGCGCGCGACGGTACGCGTCCATCTTCCGGTACAGCTCGATGGAGTTGATCGACATGGTCACAGCCTACCTCCCGGATCCCCCACCCCGGTTCGAACGGGATGGCGGGGCATGTCGATGCCCTGCCAGGTCTGGATCATCCACTCCCCCGACTCGTCCGTCAGCTCCACCGCGTCCGTGTTGCCGAGCACGTTCTGCACGCCCCAGCCCGGCGGGGCGTTCACGGCCCGCACCGCGGACCACGTGCGGATGATCGCCCCGTGGCTGACCACCAGCGCGGTGCCGCCCTCCACCTCTGCAGCCAGGTCCGCCACGGCGGCGTCGAAGCGCTCGAGCACCTCGTGGCCGTCCTCGGCGCCGGGCATCCGCACGTCCAGGTCGCCGGTCATCCATGCGGCGATCGTGGTCATGTAGGCGGTGATGGACTCGAAGTCGTTCAGCATCTCGAGGTTGCCCGCCTGGATCTCGCGGATACGCGGGTCCTGCCGGGGCGCGAGCTCGAGTGCGCGGGCGAGCGGTTCCACGGTCTGGTTGGTCCGCAGCAGGTGGGAGGTGAGCAGGTGGGAGACCTCCCGCTGTCCGAACCGCTCCACCAGGGCGTCCGCCTGCTCCCAGCCGAGGTCGGTGAGGCCCGCTCCCGGCTCACCCGTGTCCAGCGCCCGGGTCACGTTCGAATCGGTCTGGCCGTGCCGCACCAAGATGAGGCGCACTTCTCCCCCGTTCTCCTCCGACGGCGATCCCCGCCCTCCGTCTGGGCGGTCGCCTCCCCCATCCTCGCCCGTGGGGGCGCCAGAATCCAACCCCGGCGGCCGCCGGGGAGACGATCCACTGGGCTAGGCGAAGAACACCGACTCCACCACGCGGCGGGCGCGCCGGGCCGCGCGCAGCCAGTCTTCCTCGAACTCGAGCGACCGCCCCGCGGGGTAGCCGAGCACGCGGGAGACGACGGCGAGGTCCCGGCCGGGCTTGGGCAGCTCGTCGGACCGCGTGGGCCGGTCCGTCACGAGCATCACAGCGTCCCGGGTGCGCGAGGCAAGACGCCACGCGGCCGTGAGGTCCGCGGCGTCCTCCTCCGCCAGGACTCCAGCATCGGCCGCGCCGGCCAGTGCCTCGAGGGTTCCCGTGACCCGCAGCTCGGGATGCTCCCCCGCGTACCGGAGTTGCAGGAACTGTGCGGTGAACTCCACGTCCGTGAGCCCGCCGCGGCCGAGCTTCAGGTGCCGGTGGGGCGCCACCCCGCGCGGCACCCGCTCGGACTCCACCCGGGCCTTGATCCGCCGCAGCGCCGTCAGCTCGGTCGCCTCGAGTCCGCCATCGCGGTAGCGCACCGGATTGATCAGCGCGACGAACCGCGCAATCAGTCCCGGGTCCCCGGCCACCGGCCGCGCCCGCAGCAGTGCCTGCCACTCCCAGGGTTCGCTCCAGCGCCCGTAGTACTCCGCGTAGGAGCCGAGCGAGCGCACGATCGGCCCGTTGCGGCCCTCGGGGCGCAGGTCCACGTCCACGTGCAGCGCGGGCTCGGGCCCCGGCTCGGTCAGCGCCGCGCGGAGTGCCCCGGCCACCTCGGTGGCGTACTCGAGGGCCTCCTGCTCCCCCGCCCCCTCGGCCGCCTCGTACACGAACAGCAGGTCTGCGTCCGAGGAGTAGTTCATCTCCCGCCCGCCCATGCGCCCAATGGCGAGGGCGGCGAAAAGGGCCGGTGCCGCCTCACTCCCCCGCCGCGCGCACGCCTCGTCCGCGGCGATCTGAAGTGCACCGCCCACCGCGATGTCTGCCGCGTCCGTCATGGCCACGCACCGCTCGGGCTCCACCTGCGCGAGCACGTCCGCCAGTGCGGCGCGCGTCAGTTCCCGACGGCGGAGGTACCGCAGTGCCGTCACCCTCCCTGCGTGGTCCTCGTGCCGCGAGAGCACCGAGGCCAGCTCGCTGCGGAGGTCCTGGGGGCTGCGGGCCGCGAGGTCACGCGGATCTGCCAGCCACTGCACGGACTCGGGCAGGCGGCCGAGCGCGTTCGCGCAGTAGGCGGAGGAGGACAGGATGAGGGCCAGCGACTCGGCGGCCAGGCCGGAGTCGCGCAGGAGCTTGAGGTACCAGTGGGTGGAGCCCATCGCATCGGAGAGCTTGCGGAACTCCAGCAGCCCCGCATCGGGATCGGGTCCGGCGGCGAACCAGCCGATCATCACGGGCAGGAGCTGGCGCTGGATGGCAGCCCGGCGGGAGAGCCCGTCCGTGAGGGATTCCAGGTGGCGCATCGCGCCGGCCGGGTCCCGGTAGCCGATCGCCTTGAGCCGGGCGATCGCGGCGTCCGGCTTCAGGGAGGTCTCGTCCGCGGAGAGGCGGGCCGTGAGGGGCAGGAGGGGGCGGTAGAAGATCTCCTCGTGGAGCTCTCGCACCCGCCGGCGGGTGCGGGTCCACTCGCGTTCCACGTCCTCCACGCCGAGCAGCCGGGAGAGGCGCCGGAGCTCCTCGGGGCGGCGGGGCACGGTGTGGGAGCGGCGCATCCGCTCGAACTGGATGCGGTGCTCCAGGGCGCGGAGGAACTGGTAGCACTCGGTGAGTTCGGCCGCGTGGTCGCGTCCCACGTAGCCGCCGCGGGCGAGCGCATCGAGGGCGGTGAGGGTGGTGCGGTGGCGCAGCGCCTCGTCGGTGCGGCCGTGGACCAACTGGAGGAGCTGGACGGTGAACTCGACGTCCCGCAGGCCCCCGCGCCCCAGCTTGAGCTGGCGGTCGCGCTCGGATGCCCCCACGTGCTCCTCCACGCGGCGCCTCATCGCCTGGGCGTCCTCCACGAAGTTCTCCCGCTCCACGGCAGACCACACGAGCGGTTGGGTCCCGGCCACGTAGCGCTCTCCGAGCGGGATGTCACCGGCCACGGGGCGGGACTTGAGGAGGGCCTGGAACTCCCAGGTCTTCGCCCAGCGCTTGTAGTAGGTGAGGTGGGAGTCGAGGGTGCGCACGAGCGGCCCGTCCCTCCCCTCGGGGCGCAGGTTCGCGTCCAGGGGCCACAGGGGTGGCTCGCTCCCCACGGGACCGGAGACCACCTTGAGGATGGTGGTGGCCAGCGGCGTGGTGGCAGCCACGGCCTCCTCCTCGGGGCCGTCGCACACGTAGACCACGTCCACATCCGAGATGTAGTTCAGCTCCTCCCCGCCGGTCTTGCCCATGGCCACCACTGAGAACGGGTAGGCGTGGGCGGCGGGGTTGCGGGCGCGGGCGAGCCGAAGGGCGCCGTCCAGGCTCGCTCCCACCAGCCGCGAGATCGCGGCCGCCACCCGGGGCATCGCATCCTGGGCGGGGCCCCGGCCGCCCTCGGAGAGCTCGAGGTCCGCGGAGAGAATCCCCAGCAGTTCGCGGCGGTAGAAGCGCCGCAGCGCGTTGGTGCCGCCCTCCAGGTCCCCGCCGTCCTCGAGGTAGGGCTGGATCAGGTGCGCCACGCGCTCGTACACGAGCTGGTAGGGCTGGTCGATCGCGGGCGGGGCGAGGGCCTCCACGAGCTCCGGGGTGGCCACCACCTGATCCCCCGCCCACCGGGAGGAGCCCACCACGCGCACGAGGCGGGCCCAGCGCTCCGGATCGGTCCGGGCCAGGGAGGCGAGGTCAAGGCCCCTCTCCCCCAGCCGGAGGAGGGCGAGCAACGCAACGTCAGGCTCCGCCGTCGTCGAGACAGGGCCCACGAGCGCCTCGGAGGGGATGCCCGCGAGGGCGGGTGAGCCGAGGAAGCGCAGGGCGCGGGCCGTGTTGAGGAACCCGCGGCGGGCAAGCTCCCCGGAGGTGGGCAGCCCGGAATCCGGCAGGGTCGTGCGATCCGGCAGGGTCGTGCGGTCCGACGGAATGGCGCGATCCGATGGCATGGCGCGGTCCGGCGGAGTTGCGGAGTCCATCGGGAGGGGCGGTTCCATCAGGTCCCGGGCAGGAACCGGGCGAGCTCGTAGGGCGTGACCTGGGCCCGGTACTCCTGCCACTCCTGCCGCTTGTTGCGGATCACGTAGTCGAAGACCTCCTCGCCCAGCGTCTCCGCCACGAGCTCGCTGGACTCCATGAACTCCAGGGCCTGCATGAGGGAGGAGGGAAGGGGCATGTAGCCGGCGGCGCGGCGCTCGGTATCAGTCAGCTCCCAGACGTTGTCATCCGCGCCGGGGGGCAGCTCGAGCTCCTCCTCGATCCCGGCCAGGCCCGCCGCCAGGATCACGGCGAGCGCGAGGTAGGGGTTCGCGGCCGAGTCCAGCGAGCGGTACTCCACGCGGGCGGAGGCCACCTTGTCCGGCTTGTAGAGCGGCACGCGTACGAGGGCGGAGCGGTTGTTGTGGCCCCAGCACACGAAGCTGGGCGCCTCCCCGCCGCCCCACAGCCGCTTGTAGGAGTTCACGTGCTGGTTGGTGACGGCGGTGATCTCCCCTGCGTGGGCGAGCAGGCCGGCGATGAAGCGGCGCGCGGTGGTGGAGAGCTGGAAGGCCGCACCCGGATCGAAGAACACGTTGCGATCCCCCTCGAAGAGGGACATGTGCATGTGCATGCCGTTGCCGGGCTGGTCGATCAGGGGCTTGGGCATGAAGCTCACGTGGTGGCCGGAGGCTCCCGCCACCTCCGCCGCGATCATCCGGAAGGTCATGATGTTGTCCGCGGTGGACAGGGCATCCGCGGAGCGCAGGTCGATCTCGTTCTGGCCGGGGCCGCCCTCGTGGTGGGAGTACTCCACGGAGATGCCCATCTGCTCCAGCATGGTGATCGTGTCCCGGCGCAGGTCCGCGGCGGGGCCGCGCGGGGTGTGGTCGAAGTAGCCGGCGCCGTCGATGGGCACGAGCTCGCCGCGGCGGGCGGCCTCTCCGTCGAACAGGTAGAACTCGATCTCCGGGTGCGTGTAGAACGTGAAGCCGAGCGAGGCGGCCTTGTCCAGGGCGCGCTTGAGGACGGCGCGCGGCTCGGTGCGGGCGAGCTCCAGATCGGGCGTGAGGATGTCGCAGAACATGCGAGCCGTGCCCTGGTCCGAGCCGTGCCACGGCAGGATCTGGAACGTGGAGGCATCCGGCCGGGCGATCATGTCCGCCTCTGAGATGCGGGCGAGGCCCTCGATGGCCGAGCCGTCGAAGCCGATGCCCTCCTGGAACGCGTTCTCCAGCTCCGCCGGGGCGATCGCCACGGACTTGAGGGTGCCGGTGACATCCGTGAACCAGAGCTGGACGAAGCGGATGTCCCGCTCCTCCACGGTGCGCAGCACATGCTCCTGTTGGCGATCCATCCGATCCCTCTCTGCCGGGGTGGTGCCCCACCCGCATATCCTGCGCCCATCCTCCCGCACAGCTCCGCCTGCGGTGGGGAGGTCAGGCCCGCGTATTCGGATCTGGGTAGCATCTGACCATGAGCCAGTCCGATTCCCCCACCTCCGCTGCCCCCCGTCCCCGCCGGGTCCGGGTGCACCACCTGAGGGAGATGAAGGAGGCGGGAGAGAAGATCACCATGCTCACCGCCTACGACTACCCCACCGCACTCATCATGGACCGCGCCGGGATCGACATGCTGCTGGTGGGCGACTCCTACGGCACCACCATGCTCGGCTACGACACCACGATCCCGGTCACCGTGGACGAACTGGTGGTGGCCACCCGCTCGGTCTCGCGGGCGGTGGAGCGGGCCATGGTGGTGGCAGACCTCCCCTTCGGGTCCTACGAGCAGTCCCCCGCCCAGTGCCTCGCCACCTCCGCCCGCCTCCTCAAGGAGGGCGGCGCGAACGCCGTGAAGTTCGAGGGCGGACGCCAGGTGGCTGAGCACGTGGCCGCCTGCACACGGTTCGGGATCCCCGTGGTGGGCCACCTCGGCTTCACCCCCCAGGCGGAGAACACGCTCGGCGGAAAGCGCGTCCAGGGCCGCGGGGACGGTGCCGTGGAACGGCTCACCGAGGACGCCCTCGCCCTCCAGGAGGCGGGCGCCTGTGCCGTGGTGCTCGAGATGGTGCCCTCACCCGCGGCCGCCGCGGTCACGCAGGCGCTCACGGTCCCCACGATCGGGATCGGCGCCGGTGTGGACTGCGACGGCCAGGTGCTCGTGTGGACGGACATGGCCGGGCTCGGCGACTGGGCACCGCGCTTCTCCAAGCGCTTCGGTGAGGTGGGGGCGGAACTCACCCGCGCCGTCGAGGCCTACCGGGACGAGGTGCGCTCCGGCACCTTCCCGGATGCGGAGCGCTCCTTCGAGGCGTAGGGCGCGCCCGGCAGGTCACGCGAGTAGCGGGGACCCGCCAGTTCAGGCGAGCAGCAGGGACCCGGCCCGCGGGTCCGGTTGCGCCCGCCAGATCAGGCGTCGGGGTGCTCCGCGCCGTGGCCGTCAACGGGATCGTCCTGCCACTCCTCGCCCTCCTCGGGGCCGTCCCAGGCCTCCTTCCACTCCTTGTCCTCCTCGTCCCACGCCTCGGTGCGCTCCTGGGCGGCGGCGAGGGCGGCGGCGGCCTCCTCGTGGGTGTCGTAGGGGCCCATCCGCTCGAACACGCCGGACTTCTTCCCGTGCTCGACCTCGCCGGTCTGAAGGTTGAAGTAGTACTTCTCCTGGAACTCCACGATTCCCTCCTGTGCTCGGGCCACCGTGCCGCCGAACTAGGATGGCGGCATGTCAAGTCTCGCCGATCGAGCCCCGCGCGGCACCCTGACCCGCGGCACCCTCTCCCCCCGCCTGCCCGTCCCGACCTCCATCCCCCGCCCCGAGTATGTGGGGCGCACCGGCCCCGAGCGGGTCACCCACTCCGGGATCTACGACGACGCGGAGATCGAGAGGATCCGGGCTGCCGGCCGTGTGGCGGCCCGGGCGCTCGAACTCGTGGGCCAGGCCGTGCGGCCGGGGGTGACCACGGACGAGCTGGACCGGATCGGCCACGACTACCTGGTGGAGCAGGGCGCCTACC
>CAZTOM010000054.1:7937-10684 GCA_964615555.1 uncultured Actinomycetaceae bacterium | reverse complement strand
TCATCAGCTTCTGCGGCGTGGTGAGGGTGACGGGGTGGCCGCCGCCCGTGCGCAGCGTGCCTGCGCGCTGGTAGTCGGTAGAGCTCACGAGTCTTCCTTTCGGGGTTTCAACTGGCGATTTCTTCTCGGAGGGGTAGGAGTTCGTCGAGGTCGGAGACGACGTGGGTGGCGGTGCCGTCGGCGAGCGCCGCCCGGAGTTCGGCGTCGTCGGTGGACCCGCCGGTGAGGAGCACCCGGTGGGCGATTCCCACCGAGCGGGCACCGGCCGCGTCGTTCGCCGGCTTGTCACCGATGAAGATGGTCCTGGCCGGATCGGCGTTCGCGATCGCGAGGGCCTCGCGGAAGAGCCCGGGCTCGGGCTTGCGTAGCCCGATCTCGTCCGAGCACACGTAGGCCGCGATGTGGGGCGCGAGCCCGTACCGCTCGCACGAGGCGCGCACTGCCCGGCCGGAGACGGTGTTGGAGACCACCACGATGGGTGCGCCCACCCGGGCGAAGGCCTCGAGGAGTTCCACCATTCCGGGCCGCACCCGGCGGTCGGACTTCACGTCCCCGTAGCGTGCCGCGAGGTCCTCCGCCTCGGCCCGGAACCATGGGCGGACGTGGTCCGGCAGGTGCAGGGCCACCTGCTCCCAGAACTCGCGGTGGGTCACCTCGCGCAGCGGGTGGCCCCCCTCCCGGTAGGCGGCGAGCTTGTGCGCCTTGGCCTCCTTGAGTTCGGCGCGTGCGGTCGCGAGGGCGTGCCGTAGTTCCTCGACGCTCGGTGCGGGCTGGCCCGTGCGTCGCAGTTGCTCGTGCAGTTGCCCGAGGAAGCGGCCCAGGCCGTCGGTGCCGGGTGCGGTCAGCGAGATGACGCCGCCGTGGTCGATGAGCACCGCCGGGCCCGGCGTCCTCGGGGGGTCCGCGGGGGAGCCGGCGCCCTCCTGCGAGGGTCCGGCGAGGTCCTGGGAGTACCCGGGGCGGGGGGTGGTGACGGGCTGGCGGTGGGGCGCGGCGCCGTCGTCGAGGACCTGCTGGAGGAGCGTGAGGAGGCCGCGCGGGTCATCGAACGTGGCGTCCGGCCGGTGGGCGACGGCGAAGGGCGGGTTGTCCGTGTGCTTGGAGCGGGTGATGACCACGGCGCCAACGCCGGCGCGGCGGCCGGCGGCCACGTCGCGGTCCTGGGTGTCGCCCACGTACCAGGCCTGATCGGGGGTGAGGCCCAGGGCGGCGGCGGCAAGGTGGATGATCTCGGGGTTGGGCTTCCGGATCCCCACCTCGTCCGAGTAGACCTGCACTGCGAGCAGGTGGTCGATGCCGTGGTCTGCGAGGAGCAGCCGGTGCGCCGATCCGGAGTGGGCGTTGGAGACGATGCCCACCGGGATCCCGTGGCGGGCGCAGAGCCCGAGGAGTTCGGGGATGCCGGGGCGCAGCGGGTGGTCGTTGGTGGACAGGGAGACGATCTCCAGGACGCGGGTGGCCTCTGCGGTGAGCAGTGTGCGCGGGCCCTTCGGCAGGTCCCCGGCCAGGAACTCCCCCACGATCTCGCGGTGGGTGAGCTCCGTGGGGTGGCTGCGCCGGGAGGAGGCGTGCTTCCAGGGCTTGAGGGCGGCGCTGCCGGCCTGGAAGGATGCCGCGATCTGCTCGCGGGTGAGCCGGTACCCGCCCCGGGCGAGGATGCGCTGCACGGACTGCGCGATGTCCGCTGGCCCGGTGGGCCGCTTGCGTGTCTCCACCACCACGCCGCCGAAGTCCAGCAGCAGGGCTGCCGGCACGTCCTGCAGGGTTCTCAGGGTGCCGGCGGCCGCCGGGCTGGATGTCACCTGGAGTGGCATCGGGGTCCTCTCTGGAGCGGACTGGAACGTTCTAGATGGGAGGCTAGGGACGCTCGGTGACGCCATGGTGTGCCGAAGGTAAACACTTCTGGAACGCTCCAGAAGCTGCTATAACAGGGGTGTGGCAGGCGGCGGATCCCCAACGATCGTGGACGTTGCACGCGAGGCGGGCGTCTCAAAATCGTTGGTATCACTGGCCATCCGCGGAGATGCCGGCGTCTCCACCGCCACACGCAAGCGGATCCTCAAGGTGGCATCGGACCTGGGCTACCGCTCCAACCGCTGGGCCCGTTCGCTTGTGGCCGGGCGCACCCACCTGGTGGGAGTGCTCCTGAATGATCTCGGCAATGCCCACAACACGGATCTGGTGGACGCGATCGAGGAGGCCGCCTCCCCGCACGGGCTCGGAGTGCTCGTGAACCACGGCCGGCGCGATCCGGAGCTCCTGCAGGAGCGGCTCGGCTCACTCGTGGAACTCGGCCTCGACGGGCTCATCGTGGTCTCGGCCCACACTCCCCCCGCCGCGCTGGAAGCTGCGGCAGCAACGGCACCCACGGTGGTCGTCGCGAATCCGCAGGCGCTCCCGGACGGGGTGAGCCAGGTACGCAACGATGACGCCGCCGGAGCGAGGCAGGCGGTGGAACACCTCATCGCACGGGGCCACACACGGATCGCGTTCCTCGCCGGCTCCACCTCCCACACGCGCCGCGAGCGCGAGGCGGCCTACCGGGCGGTGCTCCGCGAGCACGGGCTGGAGGCGGCCACCTACACGGACGAGGCCCTCCTACGCGCACCGGAACGGCCCACGGCCGTGTTCGCCTCGAACGACCGGACAGCAGCGCGGCTCCTCGGCGCCGCGGCGGATGCCGGGCTCGCGGTGCCGGAGGACCTGGCGATCGTGGGGTATGACGATACGGAGCTGGCGCGCCTGCT
>CAZTOM010000054.1:0-7837 GCA_964615555.1 uncultured Actinomycetaceae bacterium | reverse complement strand
CTGGACTTCCCGCGGGATGCGGAGTTCTACGCCGTGGTGTTCGGGTGGGAGAACGTGCCGATGGCCGAGGATCCCGCAGCCGGGGCGCAGGGAGAGGGCGGCGCGGACGGCAGCGGGGCCTCGGCTGGTGGCGCGCCCACAACTGGTGGCGCGGACTCCCCCGGCATGCCGGACAACCAGGGCGGCTACGTCACCAACTTCGCGCAGGCCACGGCGGGCCTCTGCGAGGCGAACGCGTGGCTGCCCGCCGGATCGCCCAGCTACTGGCGCCTCTACTTCCGGGTCACCGATGTGGACGCCGCCGTGGAGCGGATCCAGGCACTCGGCGGCTCCCTCCTGGACGGCCCGATCGACTCCCCGTTCGGGCGGCTCGCCACCGTGGCGGACCCGGATGGTGCCAGCTTCCAGGTCATCGCCGATCCGGCAGGGTGAGCCCTGTGACGGCCTCGCACACCGGTTCCGATCTGGCCTCCTACCCCCACGGGCACCAGCCGAGCGTCCTTGCCTCGCACTCGGCGCACACGGCGTAGAACAGTTGCACCTACATGCTGGATCGTCTCGCGCCCGGGATGCGGGTGCTGGACCTGGGCTGCGGGCCGGGGTCCATCACCCTGGACCTCGCGGAACTCGTTGGGCCGCAGGGCCAGGTGGTGGGGACCGCGTGACCAACTCCAACTTCGCCCCACTCGCCGCCGGCCAGGGCCTCTCCCGCAGTGAGATCGAGGGAATCGCAGCGGACTGGCGTGCCTGGGGAGCCCACCCGGACGCGTGGTTCCTCCTCCCCCACGGAGAGGTGATCGCTACGGCAGCAGGATCCCGCGCAGCGTGAAGTAGAACATCGCCGAGAGCAGGGCGGAGACCGGCACGGTGATCACCCAGGCGGAGACGATCTTCATCAGGTGGGAGCGCTGCACCAGCTGGCGCTTGAGGACCTTCTTCAGCTTCTTCTGCTGGGCGGCGGAGATCACGGCCTCCTCGCCCATCACGGCGAGCTGGTTGAGGATGCGGCGCTTCTCCTCCGGGGGTGCGTCCTGGAACTCGGTGAGCACGCGCTGCACTTCCTCGAAGTGCGATTGGCCGGCGTGCTTGGCGAGGACGTTCTCGATCACGGTGCCCATGCGGCGCTCCAGGTACTCCCGGAGGAATCCGATCCCGAAGATCCCGCCGAGCGCCACGTGTGTGGAGGAGATCGGCAGGCCGAGCTGGCTCGCCACGATCACCGTGAGCGCCGCGGCGAGCGCGATGCAGAAGGCGCGGGAACGGTCCAGTTCGGTGATCTCGAGGCCCACGGTGCGGATGAGGCGCGGGCCGAACAGGGCGAGCCCCACCGAGATCCCGAGGGCGCCGATCAGCAGCACCCACAGGGGGATCCCGGCGGAGCCCCCGCCGTCACCGCCGCTGAGGACCTCGAAGATCCCGGCGAGTGGCCCCACGGCGTTGGCCACATCGTTCGCGCCGTGCGCGAAGGAGAGGAGCGCCGCCCCGAAGATGAGGGGCAGCGTGAAGAGGCGGTTCACACCCTCGCGGTCGGGGGAGAGCGTGGGCGCCTTGCGGGCGATCCGGGGACGGGTCACCAAGAGGACCACCACGCCGGCCAGGAAGCCGGCCACCATCGCGGTGGGGGTGCCGATGTTCACCACGTTCTGCACGCCCTTGAGGGCGATGTAGGTGGTGAACGTCCACGCCATGAGCGCCAGCAGGTAGGGCACCACCCGCACGGCCGCGGCCACGGGGTCCGGCTTCCACAGCACGGTCTTCTTCAGGAAGAGCAGCAGGCCCGCTGCGATCACACCTCCCGCCACCGGGGAGATCACCCAGCTCGCCACGATCGTGCCGATGACCGGCCAGTTCACGATCGCCCAGCCGGAGCAGGCGATCCCGGCGCCCATCACACCACCCACGATCGAGTGCGTGGTGGAGACGGGCGCCCCCATCCAGGTGGCCACGTTCAACCAGACCGCGGCGCCCAGCAGGGCGGCCATCATGACCCACACGAACACATTGGGATCACCGATATCAGCCGGGTCGATGATCCCGTTCTTGACGGTGGCCACCACCTCCCCGCCCGCGATGATGGCCCCCGCGGCCTCGAAGACGGCGGCAATCACGATCGCGCCGGACAGCGAGATCGCGAACGAACCCACGGCGGGGCCCACGTTGTTGGCCACATCGTTCGCCCCGATGTTCATGGCCATGTAGGCGCCGATCACGGCGGCGGCCACGAGCAGGTGAACCTGCTCCATCTGGGCGAAGCGGTTCCCCACGAAGATCATCACGAGGACCACGAACAGGATCGCCACACCGATCTGGCCCACCACGGGGCGGCTGCCACCCGCCGCCAGCTCGACCTTCTGGTACTCCTTCAGCTTCATCACCGTGCAGGTCCTCTAACCTCGCGTCTGGTACCAGGCCATCGCGGCACGGCCCACCCGCAGCCAGGGGCTGCTCGGGCGGGGTCCGGGCGCCGGAGGGGGCGCTGTGGGACGGCCGGTTCGGTGGCCGCCAATCGTGACGCTATCGGCCTTGGACACCTGTTGGCAACGTGATGGCTACCTCAAGTGCATCTAGAATTCACTACCCGGCATCGCTGCAGGTCAGCGGTCCGGACGGTTCCGGCCCCGTCGCCCTCCCCGGCCCGACGGCGCCCCCCGCCTCGGTCCGACCGCGTCCCTTCCCGGGGCCCGCCAGCGCGCCTCGCGTCCTACTCGTCGTCGGTGGCGTCCCTGTCCGCGGCGCCGTCCTGGAGGAGGTCCTCCTCCTCGGACCCGAAGAACCCCTGGATCCCCTCCACGGCCCGGGCGAGCATGCGCTTGGGGCGGTCCGGGGAGAGCCCATTGCCGTCGTCGACGATCCGGCCGTCCTCGATACGGACGGTGCGGTCGGCGTAGTGGGTGATGCGGTCATCGTGGGTGACGATGATGGCGGCGGTGCCGCGCTGCTTCATCTCGTCCCGGATGAGCTTGACCACCTGGTCGCCCAGCTTGGAGTCGAGCGCGGAGGTGGGCTCGTCGAACAGGACGAGTTCCGGTGAGTTCATGAGCGCCCGGCCGATCGCCACGCGCTGCTTCTGGCCGCCGGAGAGCTGGCCGGGCAGGTTGTTGCCGCGCTTGCCGAGCCCGAGTTCCTCGAGGAGTTCGTCCGCGCGCTCGCGGGCCTCGGAGCGGGAGAGGCCACCGGGGCCCAGCTCGGCCACCACCTGGAGGTTCTCGCGGGCCGTGAGGAAGGGGACCAGGTTCACGGACTGGAACACGAAGCCCACGCGGGTGCGGCGGAACTCGGTGAGCTGCTTGGCGGAGTACTCGGTGATGTCCTCCCCGCCCACGCTCACGGCGCCGTCGGAGGCGGAGAGGATGCCGCCGGCGATGGTGCACAGGGTGGTCTTGCCGGAGCCGGAGGGGCCCACCAGCGCCACGATCTCGTCCGAGCCCACGGTGAGGTCGATGCCGTCGAGGGCCACCACCTCCTGGTCGCCCATGGGGTAGACCTTGCGCACGCCGTCCAGCTTGAGGGCGTACCCGTTCCCGGACCCGTTGCGGCCGGACCCGTTCCCCTGGGCGCCAGCCCCGGCCTGCGCGGCCTTCTCGGCCTCCTCACGGAGGCGGCGCTCCTTGCGCGTCTCGGTGTTGTTGGCACTCATGCGTCTCCTCCAATGGCGGCGGCGGGATCGATTGCGAGGACCCGGCGCAGTGAGAACGCAGATCCAATGATGGCGGCGAGCGCGAGCGAGCCCGCCGAGGTCAGGAACAGGCCGGGCGAGAGCGCGAAGGGCACAGAGCCCGGCGGGATGAAGTAGCCGGCCGCGAGCACCAGGGCGGAGCCGATGGCGCCGGCGATCATGGTGACCACGAAGGCCTGGAGCACCACGCCGGCAAAGATACGGGAGGTGCGCGAGCCCATGGCCTTGAGCACGCCGTACAGGCCGGTGCGCTCCACGGTGAGCAGGGCGAAGAACAGGGCCACCACCAGCAGGGCGATCGCGAGGGTCACGATCTGGATCTGCGCGAAGGTGGTCTGCTGCTCGGCCACGCCGGGGATGGCGTTGGCGGCCTCCTGGGTGGTGAGCGAGGCCGTGGTCCCCGTTGCGTCATCCACCTCGGCTGCCAGCGCGGCGAGATCGTCCCCGGAGAGGGTATCCCCGTCCGGGAGGGAGACCACGAGCCCCTGGCTCGCACCCTCGGGGAGGGCCGCTCCCGGACGGGAGGCGGCCTGGACCTCGTTCCAGGTGAGCGGGCTGGTCCAGAGCCCGCCCTCGGAGGGGGAGGCGCCGTCGTCGGAAATGCCGGCAACGGTGACCTCCACCTGGGCGGGGCCCAGCAGGAGGACGTCACCGGCGGTGAAGGGGAGGTCGTGGTCCGCCCAGACCTCGCCGTCGGAGAGTTCGTCCAGCGGGACCCCGGACGGCGCGAGCTCCACGCCGTAGAGGGTGACGCCGGTGAGGTCGCGCTCGTCGGCGGACTCGAGGCGGGCGCCCACGGTGAGGGTGGAGAAGCCGCCCACCTCGGCGCCCTCGGGCAGGGTGGCGACCACCTCCTCGCGGGTCTCGGCGGGCAGCACGGAGCCGGAGAGCACGGAGTTGGCGTCCGAGGAGAGGACCACCAACTGGCCGGGTTGGGCCAGGTAGCCGCCGGTGATGGAGCGCAGCAGGCCGTCCAGCAGCGCACCCAGGAAGATCAGGAGCATGGCGATCAGGGTGAGCGTCACGGTGGCCACGCCGAAGCGGCCGGGGTTGCGGCGCAACTCGCGCAGGGCGATTCCCATCAGTGACCTCCCCTCGTGGCCTCAACCGGTTCCACGGCCAGCACCCGCCGCACCGAGGCGAGCGCGGAGAGCACGCCCAGCACCAGGAGGATCCCGGACCACAGCGCCACGGTCTCCCAGGAGAAGCTCAGCCGCAGCCCGCCGATCACGAACTGCGTGGTGATCGCGTACAGGGCGGTGCCGATCGCGAGCCCCACCCCGAGCACCAGCACCACCTGGATCATGAGGGAGCGCACCAGCACCCCCGAGCGGGCGCCCACCGCCCGCAGCAGGGTCAGCGCCTTCGACTTCTGGAACGTGAGGATCAGGAAGAACAGGCCCGTGACCAGCGGGACCACGAACCCGAACAGCCCCAGGATGATCAGGAACGAGGTGTTCACGGGGCCCACGCCGGGGAAGTCCTCCGCGGCGGCCTCACGCGTGAGCGGCTCGATGGCCGCCGACGCCTCCGTCAGCGCCGAGATCGTCTCCTCCGCGCTACTGGCCGGCTCCACCGCGATCAGGCTGGGCAGCACCCCCTGCGCGAACGGGTTGAGGGTGGCCACGGCCGCCTCGTAGTCCGCGTAGGAGACGTACAGCGTGGGCGTCACGTTCACCTGCGCGTCCTCCACGAGGCCCACCACGGTGAACGTGAGGTCCTCCTCCTCACCGGAGATGGTGACCGTCTCCCCCACGGACACGTCCCCCCGCGTCCCCAGCGCCTCACCGTCCGCGGCCACCGCCTCGCCCTCCACGGGCTCCGCCGGTCCGCCGAGCGCGGGGTCCTCTGCGCCCCAGATGGTCACGGTGGTCTCGCCGGCGGATTCGTTGGTTTCGTCCGTCTCGTCCGCTGTGCCCGACGACGACGCCTCCCCTGCGTCGTCGGCCAGCGTTGCGGCGGCGCTCAGGATCCCCACGCGGGCGGAGTTCGCCACGGACGGATCGTCTGCGATGAGGGACTCGTTGTCCGGCGTGATGATGCTGCCCTGCGGGGAGGCGAGCGCGTCCGTGGCGTAGACCAGCACGGGTGCGTTCTGGTTCGCGATCGCGCCGTTGAAGGACGTCACGAGAGCACCGGCGATGGCCTGCTGCACGAGGATGAGGTAGGCGAGGAGTCCCACGGCTGCGGTGAGCATCAGGAACTTGCCACGAGAGCGCCGGATCTCGGCGCGGGCGAGGAACACGGTCGCAACGTTACGACGCCGCGTCGGGAACCCGCAACCGGAGGGAGCGAAGTGGGATACTCACCACATGCCACGTATCGAGGCCGACGATCTCGCCTCCCACCGGGAACTGGTCTGGGGGCGGATCCTCGATGCCTTCGGGGCGGAGATGGACCTCCACGGCTTCGCCGAGCTCACGCTCGCGGGCGTGGCCGCCCGCGCCGGGATGGGGCGCAGTTCGCTCTACACCTACACGCGGGACAAGACGGACCTGATGATGCGCTACGTGGACCGCTCCGTGGAGCGCTACCTCACGCGCATGCGGGAGCAACTGGCGGCCCTGCCCGGTGCCGCCGAGCGTCTGGCGCACGCGGTGCGGGCCCAGGTGGCGGGCTTCGCGGCGGAGCCGGGTGCGGGCTCGGCCTCCGGCCTCCTGGAGGGCGGCTCCCTGCCGCCGGAGGTGTTCGGGGAGCTGATGGGCCGGCTCTCGCGGGCGCACGGCCTCGTGAAGCAGATCCTCGAGGAAGGGATCGAGAGCGGGGAGTTCCGCCGGGTGGCGGACGTGGACGTGCTGGTGGAGATGATCGGCGCCGTGGTGGGCTCCCAGCGGATGCCCGTGGGCTCCGGGGAGCGCAGCATCGAGGAGGCCTCGGAGGCGGTGCTCGCCTTCATCGACGCCGCGGTCGTCCGGCGCTGAGCGGGGCCTCTGGACGGCGCCTATAGGCCCGCGTCCACCTGGGGGTCCTCGGCGGGGGCGTCGTACTCCATCCACACGAGCGCGGTGCCGTTCACGGTGGGGGCGGAGCGCACGAGCGGCTCGAGGTGGATGTCCGAGGCGTAGCCGTCCAGGTCCAGGACCTCGTAGTTCTTCTCGGTCGCGGCCCGCGCGGTGCGCTTCAGCACGGCGGCCATGATCTGATCGGCGTCCGGGGTGTCGCGGGCCACGGTCTCGCCCACGGCGTCCAGGGCGGTGGAGGATTCGGGGAACGTGTAGATCCCGGCGAGCACCTCCTGTTCGGGGGTGCCGAGCCCGCGGACGGCGAAGCTGGAGATGTCCCGGTCGAGGTCGTCGTGGAGGTCTGCGCCGTAGACGCTCTCCACGATCTCGCGGGAGGCCGGCGCCGACCAGTCCTCGTGCACCCAGCGGTAGGTGTCCAGGAAGGCGTTCAGCACGGTCTCGTGGTCCAGCTCAGCGGCGGAGACGATCTGCACGCCCTCGGGCGCGTCCGGGAGCTGGCGCAGCCACTCGAGGTTCGCCACGTCGTTCAGCGGGATCTCCATGGGCGGGTTCTCCTGGAACACCTTCCCACCGAGGGTGCGCGCCCACTCGAGCGCCGGGTTGTCCTCCCGCACGCGGATGTAGAAGGGGAAGGGGTTCTCCCGGCTCTTCGCGATCTCGGCGAGGAGCAGCGTGCCGAGCCCCTTCCGGCGGGCGTCCTCCCGGACGCGCACGGTGGCCCAGTAGCGGGTGGGGTGCATCTGGGAGCGGAAGCGGTAGGCGAACCCGAGGATGCTTCCGTCCTCATCCTCCGCCACCATCATCACCTTGGGACGGACACGCGTGTTGATCCGCAGCCCCGCCTGGTTGATCGCGGCTGCGTCTTCCAAACCTCCCGGCCGAATTCGCATGCTCCGAACCTAGCCTCACCGCGCGCTCCCTGCACCCTGAGAAACCACCTTCCGTTACATCTTGGTCACATCCGCCACCCCCGCAATCCCGCGAGGGTGCGCCAAAGTTCCCGCGAAGGTGCGCCATACCCACGCCGCCCCTGCAAGGTGCGCACCCACCACCCCGCGAGGGACCCCAGAAACACCACGGGGCCGCTCCGTGCGGAGGCTGTGCACGGATCGGCCCCGGTGGGTCCGGTCAGCCGCCAGGCGGCGGCGGGCCGCTCCCGCCGGGCGCGTCAGGGCCCGATGGGAGCGTCAGTACCCGA
>CAZTOM010000053.1:6714-10741 GCA_964615555.1 uncultured Actinomycetaceae bacterium | reverse complement strand
CAAACTCCTTCACGGCACCATTGTCTCCTGCGTACTCCTCTCTCGCTCAGCCCGCCAACTCCGAGGCCGTGAACCGGCGCACCTGCCCCTTCTCCCCGGGGATCTCGGTGAGGCCCGGGGCCTCGAGTGGCTCGAACTGGCGGGCCGTCACCAGGAGGCGGGACTCGATGGAGGCCACCGCCTTGTTGTAAGCCGTCACCGTGCTGGAGATGGAGGTGCCCAGTGCGGTCACGTGGCCTGCCACCACCCCGAGCCGCTCGTAGAGCGTGCGCCCGATGGTGAGCAGCTCCTCCGCCTGCTCGGAGAGCTCCTCCCGTACCCACACGCCGGCCACCGCCCGCAGCAGTGCGAGCAGCGAGGTGGGGGTGGCCGGCACGATGCCCTTCCGCAGCGCGTACTCGAGGAGCGCGGGCTCGGCATCGAGTGCCGCCGGGAGGAGGGACTCTGCGGGCAGGAACATCACGGTCACGTCCGCCCGGGCCACGCCGTGGTAGTCCCGCTTCACCAGTGCGTCCACGTGCGAGCGCAGGGCCCTGGCATGCTCCTTGCGGTAGGAGGCCATCAGCGCGAGGGCCTCCGGGGTGGACGGCTCGATCGCCTCCGCGGCGAGGTGGGCGTCCAGCGGGACCTTGGCATCGATGGGGATGGTCCGGCCGCCGGGCAGCCGGACGAGCGCGTCCGGGCGCCTGCCGTCCTCGAGCGTGGCCTGCTCGGCGAAGTCCACGTGGCGCAGCATCCCCGCAGCCTCGAGGACCCGTCGTAGCTGCACCTCACCCCACGTACCCCGGGCGGAGGTGGACCTCAGTGCAGAGGTGAGGCCCGCCGTCGCCTCCCGGAGTTCCGCGGCACCGGTGGCCGACTGCTCCAACTGCTGGCGCAGCGCCCCGTACTGGGAGGCCCGCTCCCGCTCCAGGTGCGCCACCTGGACCCCCATCCGATCCAGGGAGGCGGCCACCGGAGCGAGGGCGAGCAGGACGTCCTCGTGCTCCTCCTCGCGCTCGCGGAGATCCTCCACCGTGGCGGCGAGCAGTTCGGCCCGGGCCTCCGCCGCCGATACCCGGGCTGCCACCTCGCCACCGGAGCGGGCGGCGCGCACCGTCGCCAGTAGGAATCCGAGGGCGGCACCCAGTGCGAGGGCCACCGCCACGAGCGCGATCACGATCCATGCGTCCATGTGCCCACCCTCGCAGGGAGGTCTGACACGAACGATGATGGGGGCGGAAACTCCGCAAGGGGGCGCACCCAGCCCCAACAGGTTACCTCCCGGGACCGAGGCGACCCAGCGTGGTGCCACCTTGGTGGTCTTCTCATGTCCACCAATGGACCATTTAGTGGGTACTGCTCTCTCTTAATTGAATCCACGCCACTACCATCGCCACATGGGGAATCGTGTCCCCCGGGTCCCGCCGGAAGTGGTGGCGGCAGCACTCGCGGGGATCTGGATCGCGGCATTCATGCCGATGGCGGATGGGAGAGCGTGGCTCGCCGTCCCACTTGGTGCTGCCGGCACGGCGCTCGCGCTGCGCTTCCCGCTCCTCGGCTCGCTGCTTGTCCTTGCCGCGAGCGCCCTCTCCATCCCCCTCGGGCTGCCCTACGCGGAGATCGAGATGCTCCTGCCCACGCTCGGGGTCCTGTTCTGGACCGGCCGCCGGCTGGAGCCTCACGCGCCCGGCATCCTCCTCGTGGCGCTGTTCTCCCTTGTCTCCGTGGTGCGCGGTGGTGGTGAACCCCTCCTCGCGCTCCCCTCGGGAGTGGTGTTCGGGGCTGCGTGGCTGTTCGGTCGGATCGTGCGCGGGCGCGCCCAGGACGCCACGGAGGCCGCCGCAGAATCTGCCCGGCTCGCCAGGCTGGACGTGGAGCAGATCGTGGGTGTGAGCGTCGCCGCCGAGGGTAGACGGATCACGCGCGGCTCGCTCGCCAACGTACGTTCCGCCGTCGAGGGAATGCGGGGGCACGCAGCCGGCGGCGACGGACGCACCCTGGCCGAGCGGGCCCACGCCGTCCAGACCGAGGGCAACGCCGCGATCGCGATCCTCCACGGGATCCTGCGCAGCCTGGACCACTCCTCCCGCTCACTGCCCCCCGACGGCGGCGCCTCCCGTTTCCTGCCCCCCGACGGCGGCGCCTCCCCGTCCCTGCCCCCGCCTCTCCCGGCGGCACCGTCCCTGCGGGCGCGGCGGGAGTGGGTGCGGCCCGTGGCCCTCATCAGCGGTGGGTTGGCGACGATCCTGCTCCTCTCGGTGCCACTCGGCGGTCCGAACCCCTCGGTGGCGCTGCTGGCCCTCCTGGTCCCGGCTGCGGCGGTGGCTGCGGAGTGGCTACCGCTCTCCTCGGCGGTGGTGGCGTCCATGGGGATGGTTGCGGTGGCGGTGCGCAACGAGGTCCACGTGGACGGCCTCCTGCCCGTGGGGGTGTTCCTGGCCCTGCACGTGTGGAACCTGGCCACGGAGCTGACACCACGCAGCGGTCCCGGTTTGGCGGTACTCGTGCTCTCCGCCGGGGTGCTGGGCTGGCAGTACGGCCGCCCCGGGATGGGGTTCGTGCTGGTGGCCACGGTGCTGGCCTTCGTCTCGGCGCGCGCGTGGCTGGAGAAGGACCGGATCGTGCTCGACGAGCAGATCCGTGCCGCCCGTCGGTCCGCGGAGATCACCGACGCCCGGGTGCGGGCGGAGCGGTCCGAGCGGGAGCGGATCGCGCGTGAGCTCCATGACGGCGTCAGCTACGCCATCACCGCGATGACCCTGCACGCGCAGGCAGCGCAGACCCTCGCTGGGCACGATCCGGACCGGGCGGCCGCCCACCTGCGCACCGCGGAATCGGCCGGGGTCACGGCACTCGAGGAGATCGATGCGCTGTGTGCGGCGTGGAGGAGATCGGACCGGCTCTCCGCAGACATCCCGGCCCTGGTGGGCGCCGCGCGGGCCTTCGGCCAGGACGTGGTGTGCGAGGTCGGCCCCGCAGGAGCCCCGCCGGGACGCCTCGCGTTCCGGATCGTCCAGGAGTGCCTCACCAACGCCGCGCGCTACGCGCCCGGTGCGCAGATCCGGGTGCGCACCGGGGTCCGGGAGGGCCAGTGGTTCGTCTGCGTGGCGGACTCGGGCGCGCCGGGTGGTGCCGGGCCCTCCGGGAGCGCGGAGGTGCCATCCGGGATGGGCAGCGGACTGCGGGGGCTCGCCGCCCGTGTGCACGAACGTGGGGGAGTGTTCCAGGCCCGGGCCAGTGCCTCGGGCTTCGATGTGTGCGCCTTCTGGCCGGTGGGCACCTCCTCCCCGGAGAGTGCCGACTCCCCGGAGGTGCCGCTTGCCGCCACCCCGATCCGAGGAGGAGTCTCATGACCGTACGGACCAGGGTGGTGGTGGTGGACGACCACGACCTCGTGCGCGCCGGGCTCGTGGCGATCCTGGGCACGGACCCCGAACTCGAGGTGGTGGGGGAGGCCGGGGACGGGATGGCCGCCGCCCGGGCCGCCCGGGATGCGCAGGCGCACGTGGTGCTCATGGACCTGTCCATGCCGCGGGCCGACGGCATCGCGGGACTGCGTGCGATCCGCTCCCAAAGCCCCAGCACCGCGGTGGTCATGCTCACCACGTTCAACATGGACGAGAGCATCGAGCGGGCGCTGCGCGAGGGCGCCGCTGGCTACCTCCTCAAGACCGCCCCAGCCCAGGAGCTGGTGGCTGCCGTCAAGGCCGCCCACCGCGGCGAGCGGGTGTTCTCCTCCGGGGTGCAGGACCGGCTGGTGGACGCCTTCCTGGACAAGGCCCGCACCCCACCCGCGCCACCCCGTTCCCTGCGCGAGCTCACCGACCGCGAGGTGGACGTGTTCCGGGAGCTGGCGCGCGGCCAGTCGAACGCGGAGATCGCGGAGCGCCTCCACCTGTCCGAGGCCACCGTGAAGAAGTACGTGACCCGGATCCTTGCCAAGCTGGGGCTACGCGACCGCGTGCAGGCGGTGGTGTTCGCCTTCCAGCACGGCCTCACCGAGGAGCAGGTGTAGCCGGGCTCAGCGCACCCAGAGCCACACGGC
>CAZTOM010000053.1:4489-6614 GCA_964615555.1 uncultured Actinomycetaceae bacterium | reverse complement strand
ACCGGGCGGAGGACGGTCTCCGGGATCAGCTTCTGGATGGGTGGCCCGAGGGACCCACCGATCAGGCAGCCGATACCCATGGCGGCCGCGGCCCACCAGTTCACCACCCCGGAGACGATGAAGATGAGGGAGGCCACGATGTTCGCCACCCCGAGCAGCAGGGACTTGAGCACCATGGCCCGCTGGAACGGGATCGAGGTGAGGATCGCCGTGGTGGCAAGGACCAGGACCCCGGCGCCCGCCCCGAAGTAGCCGCAGTAGATCGAGACCAGGAAGAGGGCCACGAGGTAGCCGCGCCAGTACTCGCCCTCACCGCGCAGCCGCGTGAGGCGCGGGCTGGCCAGCAGCATCACGGAGCCGAGGATGATGAGCCAGGGGACGATCACGGCGAACACGTCGTCACCCCCGAGCAGGAGCAGTCCGCCGCCCACCCCACCGCCCACGAGGGCGAGCGCAAGCTGCTGGAGGGTGCGCCGGGGCCGGTCGGCGAACGCGAGCCGCGAGGCCCGTGCGGTGGCCCCCACCCCCACGCCCACGAGGGCCACGGTGTTCGTGGCGTTCGCAGCCACCGGCGGCAGGCCAGCAGCCAGCAGGGCCGGGTAGGAGATGATCGAGGCGAGTCCCGTCAGGTAGCCCACCAGCCCCGTACCCACGCCTGCCACCAGGAGGAGGGCGAAGGTCAGGGGTTCCACGCGGATCAGGCTATCCCCACCCGGGGCTGTTGCTGATTTCCGTCGCTATCGCTGCGCCTGGGTGGCCTCAGGCGTCGCGGCGCGCGATCTCCGTGCTGAGGACTGTGGCGAACGCGGTCCAGGCCGCATACGGCGCCAGCAGGGCGCCGTTCGCCCGGCTCGCCCGCCAGGTGCGGCGCACCAGGTCCGCCGAGCTCACCGCGAGGGCCGCTGCCCCGGCCGCCGCCAGCGGCGGATTCTTGGAGCGGAAGAACAGGTAGCTCCAGCCCGCGTTGAGCGCCAGGTTCACGCCGAGCGCCCGCTTGTAGCTGCGCGCCTCCTCATCCTCGCCCTCCGCGCGCAGGCGTGAGAGCGCGCTCGCGGAGGTATGGGCAATCGCGCCGTACAGGGCCGTCCATGCCACCGGGAACGCCCAGCGAGGCGGCTGCCAGTCCGGGGTGTCCCGCGTGCGGTACCAGAGCGAGTCCGGGTCTGTTGCGAGGGAGCCCGCCAGTGCGGTTGCCCCCGTGGCAAGGGCGGTTCCAAGAAGAGTCCGTGCGTATGAAGCCATGATTTATCCTGACACGGCGTCGGGAACCTCGCGCGCTGGGCGGCAATGTGGTGGCACCGCGAAGGCGTCGGGAACCGCGCGCGCCGGGGCGGCACCACGCCGGCACCACGCCGGCACCGCGACCTCGCGCGCCGAACCCCTACTGCTTGGCGCGGTCCACGATCTCCTGGAAGAACGGGGCGATCCGGCGGGTGACCTTGCAGTCCACCACCAGGAACGCGTCCTCCTCGGTGCCGGGGTGCTCCGCGAGCCACGCCGCGAGTTGGTCTGCGTCTGCGGCCGAGCGCACCGTGATGCCCTGGCCGCCGAACGCCGGGCCGAGCGCGGCGAAGTTCCGGTCCCCGAGCTCCGCCATGGTGAGGGAGAGCTCGCGCCAGCCGAACTGGTGGAACTCTGCTCCGTAGCCCGCATCGTTGAACACCACCACGATTTTGCGGCCCGGCACACCGGCGAACGTCACAAGATCGGCGAGTGCCATCTGGAGGCCCCCATCCCCGGAGACCAGCACCGTGGTCCTCTCCGGCCGCGCCACGGCCGCGCCCACCGCGCCGCCAGTCCCGAGCCCGATGCACTTGTAGGCCGTCCCGAGCTGCATGAAGGCGGAGGGGTCCGGCACCTCCCAGTGCATGGCCGGCCACCCGATGAAGTGCCCCCCATCCGAGACCACCGTGATCTCCGCCGGGAGCGCGCGCCCGATCGCGATCGCAATGTCCTCCGGGTCCCCGCGCTCGCCGGGTGCCTCCGGGAAGTACGCCGGCTCGCTCGGGACTGGCGCCGGGGGTGCGTCCGCCGCGAGTGCATCCGCCGGGGCCGCCTCCGCCGCGGGGGCGCCCGTACCGGCTTCCGCCCGATTCCCGACGGCGTCGCTCGCCTCGTTCCGCGA
>CAZTOM010000053.1:0-4389 GCA_964615555.1 uncultured Actinomycetaceae bacterium | reverse complement strand
GCGTCCGCCTCCACGGTCACGTTGGAGCGGGGGTGGAACTGGCCGGTGTCCGTGGTCACCTGGATCAGGGTCACGTCCTTCGCAAATCCCTCCCCGAACCGCATGGTGAACGGCGTGAGCGAGGTGCCCACCGCGAGCACCACATCCGCGTCCCGGATCTCCGCCGCGGCCGACTCGTCCGCGAAGCCCCCGGCGATCCCGTGGTCCGTGGCGCCCTCCTCCCAGCCGATCACCGGCACGCCCTCGCCGAACAGCGAACGGGCTGCCGCCGTGGTGGCCAGGTCCGCGCCCAGCAGACCCGCGAGCTCCATGTACGCCTCGGCCGCGCGGGCCACCCACACCCCGCGCCCACCCAGCACGAGCGGGCGGCGGGCCCGCCGGAGAAGGCGGGTGACGTCGTCGGCAACCGTTCCGTCCACGGGCGGCAGGGGGCGCGCGAGCGGTTCGAGCAGGCCCGCGTCCACGGGCGCGCACGGGAGGGGCGCCGCGTGCTCGGGGATGACCACGGCGGCGGGGCGGGAACGGGAGAGGGCGGAGAGGAGGGCGTCGCGGGTGGTGGTGGCGGCGTCGTCGGGGGAGACCACGAACGCGGGCACGCCGAGGGTGTCCAGGATCACGAGCTCGTCGATGTCCCACGGCTTGGCGGCCTCGCCGCGCCCGCCGGTGACGTACAGCATCGGGATGCGCGCCTTCACGGCCTCGGTGAGTGCGGTCAGCGCATTCGTGAAGCCCGCGCCGTAGGTGGTGGTGGCCACGGCGAGGCGGCCGGAGGCGCGGTAGAAGGCGTCGGCGGCGGAGATCGCGCCGGACTCGTGGCGCACGGGCGTGACCGGCAGGCCCAGGCGCTCGGCGGCGTCCAGGAAGAACGCGTTGCCCTCGCCCATCACACCGAACGCGCGTCCCGTGTGCGCGGCCGCCACCTCGGCGACGGCGGAGCTCACCGTGGTCTGCCGGGTCGCGGTGGTCCCGGGGCCGGTGGCGGGCTGGGAATGGGCCGCGGTGGCGGCGCGCCCTGCCTCGGTAGGGGGCTGCGCATGGGGGGAGGCGGCGCGCTCCGCCTCGGCGGCGGGCTGCGCATGGGCCCCGGTGGCGGGCTGCGAATCGGGGGAGGGGGATGGGGTTGCCATGCTGGTCCTTCGTGCCCGTCGTTGGGCGGGTTGGGGTACGGGATCGCCGTCTCCCCGAGGGTAGCGAAACGGGGCCGGGCCCGCAGACCCGACCCCGTCCGGCTCCGCCGGCCCGCCGGCCCGCCACAGCTCGAGGGCGGCGGGCCAGCAGATCAACTCACCGGGCTAACTCACGCGGCGCCGCGAGGCGAACAGGATCGCTCCGCCGAGCCCGAGCATCCCGAGGGCTGCCAGGGCCAGGCCGCTCACCTCCGCACCCGTGGGCGGCAGCGGCTTGCCGGGCTTGCCCGGCGTGCCCGGGATGGTGGGCTTGGTGCTCGGAGTCGGCTTCGCGGTCGGCTCCTGGGTGGGATCCTGCGTGGGCTCGCCGGTCGGATCGTCCGTGGGGGTGTCCGTCGGCTCCCCGGTGGGATCGTCCGTGGGATCGTCCGTGGGCTCCTCGGTGGGTTCCCCCGTGGGGGTGTCCGTGGGGTCCTCGCCGGGCATGCCGTCCCACACCAGCCGCCAGTTCTCCACGAAGAAGTCGGCCGGATCGATCACCTGCACCTCGAGGGCGTGCTCGATCAGGAGCTGGCGGATCTCCAGCAGGTCGTTCCACACCTCGGGGGCGTCGCGGACCACCGGGTACCCGCCGCCGCCGTTCTGGCGGTAGTTGTTGACGGCGAGCACGAACTGGTCATCGTCCGCCACGGGGGTGCCGTCCGCGTGGGTGAGGTTCTGGATGCGCTCGCCCACCGGGTTGGAGAGGTTGAACTCCCAGTTCACGCCGGTCAGCAGGTCCAGGTTGTAGTCCCGCACGCCGCGCGTGGCCCCCTCGTAGATGCAGTTGGTGTGGCCCTCGGGATCGTCCGCCGGGATGAAGTCCTCACCGGCGTCCACCTGGCAGAAGTAGCGTGCCGAGTACTCCAGGTAGGTCTTGATCTCCGCCCCGGTCACCAGGACCGCGGAGAGGGTGTTGTCATAGATGTACAGGCCCGCGATGTCCTTGATGGTCACGTCCCCCTCAGGGAAGACGGAGGTGCGGGAGAACGGGGAGACCTGGGCGATCACGGGCAGGTCTGCGTACTCGGTGCCGGCGAGGTTCTCCTCCACGGCCTGCGTCATCACGTGGCCGATGAAGTCCAAGATCGGGGTGTCCTCGTAGCGGGAGGTGTCCGTGGTGAGCTCCTCGGTGGACTGGGCCACCACGGTGTTCACGTAGTCCACGGTGGCCTGGTGCGCCTTCGAGAGCTCCGGGTGGCCGGTGACGGTGGCCGAGTCCGCAACGGCGGCGGCCGCGTGCGTGGTGCTGGTGGCCCCGTCCCACGCGATGGCGTAGCTGCCGTCCTCCTGCTCCACGAGGCTCAGGTTCACCTCGGCCACGGACTGCGCCCAGTAGAGCGGCTGGACCAGCAGCACCGGATCCCCGTCCGGCGCCGTGAAGTACTGACCCGTGTTCTCCACGTGGGAGTGGCCGGCCACGATCACGTCCAGGTCATCAACGTTCGTGGCGAGCGAGCGGGCCACGTTCTCGCCAAGGAGCGCCGGATCCCAGCTGGCGCCCTCGGCGTCCTGGCCGGTGTGCGCGAGGGCAACCACCACGTCCGCCCCGTCCGCCTTCATCTGCGGCACGTACTCCTGAGCGGTCTCAACGATGTCCCGGAACTCGAGCACACCCTCCACGAAGGAGCGGTCCCAGTTGCGCACGCCGGGTGTGACCAGCCCGATCACACCGATCTGGACCGTGTGGCCCTCGATCTCCCGCTCGATGATCGTGTAGGGCTCGTGGTAGGGCTCACCGGTGGACACGTCGATCACGTTCGCGCCGAGCAGGGGGAAGTCCAGCTGTGCCTCGTATGCGGCGAGGGTGTCCAGATCGTAGTTGTACTCGTGGTTGCCCACCGTCTGGGCGTCGTAGCCCAGCAGGTTGTACGCGATCGCCATCGGATCCCCAGTCAGCCCGAGGAGTTCAGGCTGGACGGCCGCGAGGTAGGTGAGCGGCGTGCCCTGGATTGCGTCGCCGTTATCGAAGAGGAAGACGGCGTCCTCGCCCTTCTCTGCGCGCACTCCCTCAACGATCGTGGCCACCCGGGCGAGCCCGAGCGCATCCTCCGCGGGGTAGGGCTGGTCCAGGAAGTAGTCCCAGTTGTAGATGTGCCCGTGCACGTCTGTGGTGGCAAGGAAGGTGACGTCAACGGAATCGCCGGGCTCCGCCGTCGCCGGGGCGGCTGCCACGAACGAGAGGGTGAGGGCCGCAAGCGAGGCGGTGAGGGTTCTGAGTCTCATGGATGGTCCTTGGGTGGGGGATCACGGAGGCAGTGCGCCAACCGTAACGTGAGGTACGCCTCAAAGTGAATGGTTTGCGCGGGACCAAAAACGCAGGTCAGGGACCTGCCGGATTCAACGGTCATAGAGGCAGGAAATATCCGGAGTTTTCCCTCCCAATCCGAAACACTGGCGCCGGACCCGGTCCTACTCTGGGAGCACCGCGATCCCCATGTTCTCAAGGAGGAGACATGACCTATTCCCTCGCTGACCGCGTTGTCCTCATCACCGGAGCCGGATCCGGAATCGGCCGGGCCGCCGCCCTCACCGCCGCGAAGGCGGGCGCCACCGTGGGCGTGGCGGACATCTCCGATTCCGCCCACGAGACCGTGAACCTGATCGAGGAGGCCGGCGGGAGCGCCTTCGCCCTCATCGGGGACATCTCGGACCCGGAGCAGGCCCAGAAGATGGTGGACGAGGCCGCCTCGAAGGGCCCGCTGAAGGGCCTTGCGAACAACGCCGGCATCATGGACCAGTTCTCCGGCGCCGCCGAGACGGACGTGGCGCTCTGGGAGCGCATCATGCGCGTCAACGCCGGAGGCGCGTTCCTCATGACGCGCGCCGCGATCCCGCACATGAAGGAGGCCGGCGGCGGCTCGATCGTCAACACCGCCTCCGAGGCCGGCATCCGGGGCGCCGCCGCCGGCGCCGCCTACACCGCCTCCAAGCACGCCGTGGTGGGCCTCACCCGCAACACGGCCTACCGCTACGGCCCGGAGGGCATCCGCTGCAACGCCGTGTGCCCCGGCGGCGTGGAGACCAACATCATGGCCTCCGTGGACCCCACCAAGATCGACCAGGAGGCCATGGGGGTCCTCGGCCGCGTCCACGCCTCGGCGCTCGGCATGGCCTCCCCGCAGCAGCAGGCGGACCTGATCGTCTTCCTGCTCGCGGACGAGGCCTCCAACGTCTCCGGCGCCATCATCCCCAACGACGGCGGGTGGTTCGCCGGGTAGGT
>CAZTOM010000052.1:0-10764 GCA_964615555.1 uncultured Actinomycetaceae bacterium | reverse complement strand
GGCTCGAGCTCTCCCACATCGCCTCCCCGCCGCCCTCCGCGGAGCGCTGGCTCCTGGGCCTCGCCGCCATCGTGGCCGTGGCCGCCCCACTCTCCCTGGTCCTGCCGAGCGGCGGCAACGAGCTGGTGGCGGCCGCCTTCATCGGGCTCGCCGTGTGGCTCTTCCGCTTCGACGTGGCCCGCACCCTGGTCCGCGGCGTCGGCCTGCCCCGGTTCGCCGCCGCGAACATGCTCGCCGCCGCGGCCTGGCTCGCCATCGCCGGCACCATCTGGCTGGTGACCGGCCCCCTCGCCGGCGCCCCCACCTACGACGCCGTGGTCCACGCGATCACCCTCGGCTACGCGATGTCCATGATCTTCGGCCACGCGCCCATCATCTTCCCGGCCGTGCTGCGCCGCCCCCTCCCGTACCATCCGGCCTTCTGGGTCCCCGCCGTGATTCTCCACGGAAGCCTGGCGCTCCGCGTGGCCGCCGACCTCCGCGCCTGGGGCACCGCCTGGCAGGTGGCCGGGGTGCTCGGCGTGCTGGCCCTGCTGGTCTTCCTCGCCACCGTGGTCACCGGCGCGCTCCGGTCCCCGCGCACCCACCCACGCACGCCCCGCGACGGGGCGGCACCAGTAGACCGCGACGGAGGCCGCGCATGATCCAGCCACCCACCGGCCCCGGCGCGCGCGCCGCCGCCTCCGACGGCCCCACCTCCCCGACGCCCGCTGCGCCACCGGCCATCCCGCTCGGCTCGCGCGCCCGGTGGCACCGCGCCACCGGCGCCCTCGTGCTGGCGTGGCTCGTGGCTGCCGCGCTCGTGGTGACCTTCCACCGCTTCCTGCCCTCCCAGGGCTGGCTCATGGTCCACGTGACCCTGCTGGGTGCGGTCTCAAACGCCCTCCTGGTCTGGACCGCACACTTCACCCGCGCGATCACCCGCGCCCCGGCGACGGCCGGCCGCCGGGACGAGATCGCCCGACTCACCCTCTTCAACTCCGGTGCCATCGCCGTGATCCTGGGGATCCTCACGAACACCGCGGCCCTCACGCTCTTTGGGATGCTGGGCGTGGGGGCTGCGGCCCTGTGGCACGCGGCCAGTATCCTGCGCACCCTGCGCACCTCGCTGCCCGGCCGCCTGCGCGCCCCTGCCCGCTACTACGCGGCCGCCGCACTCCTCCTCATCCCGGGCGCCCTCCTCGGCTGGTGGGTCTCCACCCCTCCCGACGGCGCCACCTCCCCAATCCTGTCCGCCCACGTTGCGCTCAACGTGCTCGGGTGGGTGGGGCTGCCGATCCTGGGCACCCTCGTGACCCTGTGGCCCACCGTGCTCCGGGTCCGCATGGACGAGGTGACCGAATCCCGCGCCCGACGAGCCCTCCCCCTGCTCATCGCCGCGCTCCTGACCGTGGCCCTGGGCTCGCTCATCCCTGTGCTCGCAGGCGGGCCCGGGGCCACTACCCCCGCCTCTGAACCCGCGTCCACTCCCGCGGAGATCGTCGCCCGGAGCGTGGTGGCCGTGGGCGTCCTCGGATACGTGGCCGCCGCCGCATGGCTCCTGCAGCCCGCAGCGGCCGTGACCCTCCGCGCGGCCGGAGGAAAAGCCCCCGGCGCGTCCGCCACCGCCGCGCCTGCCCCCGGCGCGTCCGCCACCGCCGCGCCGCGCCGGGTAGAGGCCGATTTCCCGTCCGCCTCCCTGGCCGCCGGCGCGGCATGGCTGCTGGGATCAATCGCCTTCGCAGGCGCGTGGGTGGCCGTGGGTGGGATCCCGTTCTCCAGCGCGGTCTCCGGGGTGGTGATCCCGCTCGTGGGCGGCGGGATCGTCCAGATCCTGCTCGGTGCCCTCGGCTACCTCCTGCCCGTGATGGCCGGAGGCGGGCCACAGGTGCTGCGCGGCCGGATCGCCATCGTGGACCGCGGGTTCGTGTGGCGCGTGGTTGCCCTGAATGCGGCTCTCCTCTTCTATGCCCTGCCGGGCACCTCGCTGGTCATGGTCACCACGTCCCTCGCCGCGCTCGGCGTGGCGCTCGTAAGCGGACTCCGCATCGCCCAGGCCACCTTCACCACCCCGCAGGCGATCCCCTACGGGACGCCGGCCGGCCCGGCGCACACCCGCGCCGGGGACGTGGGAGCGGAGGCGTATCCTCAGCGGGGGGTGACGCTCGGGGCGCGCAGCGGGGGAATCGTGGCCGGGCTCATGGTCGCGCTGCTCGCGGTGGTGGGCGGGATCGCCGGCGACCCTGCAGCCGCCGGGGTGGTGGGACCGCTGGGCGGCGGAGTCTCAACCCCACTCGCGCAGGCCGAGCAGGCCCCCACGGGCGCCGTGACCCGCGTGGAGGTCCACGTGGAGGGCATGCGCTTCGTCCCCGATACCGTGGAGGTGCCGGCCGGGAACGCCCTCGAGATCACCCTTGTCAACACGGGCGACGACGTCCACGATCTCGTGCTCGAAACCGGCACCTCCACCGGCCGCCTCTCCCCGGGAGAGTCCGCAGTGCTCCTCACCGGACCCGTCTCCCAGGACCTGGACGGCTGGTGCTCCGTGGCGGGACACCGCCAGATGGGCATGGTGCTGGCCATCCACGCGACCGGAGCGGACGGCGCGGTGGCGGCGGCAGGGGGCGAGTCGTCGTCGGGAAACGAGGGCGGGGAGACGACGGCGGGTGGGGCGTCGTCGTCGGGGCACGAGGGGCACGGGAGCGGGGCGGGACCGGCTGCGGTCCCCGACCTCATGGGGAGCCCGGGCGAGGGCTGGGAGGCGCGCGACCCGCGGCTGCCGGAGCCGACCGGCGCGCGCGAGCACCACGTGACGCTCGAGGTGAGCGAGCAGGTGGTGGAGGTGGCGCCGGGGGTGACGCAGAGCCGGTGGACGTTCGGCGGAACGGCGCCGGGCCCGGTGCTGCGGGGCCGGATCGGGGACACGTTCGTGATCACCCTGGTCAATGACGGGACGATCGGGCATTCGATCGACTTCCACGCGGGGGCGCTCGCGCCGGACGGGCCGATGCGCACGATCCAGCCGGGGGAGAGCCTCGAGTACCGGTTCACGGCCACACGAGCGGGGATCTGGATGTACCACTGCTCCACGATGCCGATGAGCATGCACATCGCGCAGGGGATGTACGGCGCCGTGGTGATCGAGCCGGACGGGCTGCCGGACGTGGACCACGAGTTCGTGCTGGTGCAGGGCGAGAGCTACCTGGGGCCGGAGGGCGGGGAGTCGGACGCGGGGGCGATCGCGGGTGGGGACCACGATCTGGTGCACTTCAACGGCTACCCCTTCCAGTACGACCACGAGCCCCTTCAGGTGGGCGTGGACGAGCGGATCCGCATCTGGGTGCTGGACGCGGGGCCGAACGTGGCCTCCAGCTTCCACGTGGTGGGCGGCCAGTTCGTCACCGTCTGGATGGAGGGCGAGTACCGGCTGCGGCCGGGCGGCGATGCTGCGGGGGACGGCGTTGGAAGCGGCGGCGGCGCGCAGGCGCTCGGGCTGCTGCCAGCACAGGGCGGGTTCGTGGAGCTCTCGCTGCCGGAGGCGGGGAACTACCCGTTCGTCTCCCACATCATGAGCGACGCGGAGAAGGGCGCCCACGGGATCCTGCGGGTGGTGGAGTAGGAGCGCGGCGGGCCGGTCTGCGGCCGGTCTGCGGCCGCGCGGCGGGGGAGTGGCTGGCGCGGTGGGCCGGTCGATAACCGCCGGGGTCCTCGATACGCTCGAGGTTGGTGGGCCCCGGGCCCCGGGGCGCTGCAGCCCAGGAACCCGGACCCGGGTAGAGCCGAAGGAGCGGATGCCAGCGTGGACACCGGCGCAAACGGGATCCTGGTGGTGGCGGTTGGTGGCAACGCCCTCGCGGCGGACCCCACCACCAGCACCATGGCGGACCAGTTGGCGGCCGTGCAGGATGCGGCCCGGCACCTCGTGGAGCTCGAGTCCCGCGGCTGGCGCGTGGTGGTCACGCACGGCAACGGCCCCCAGATCGGGGCGCTGCTCCGCCAGAACGAGCTGGCCGCCGAGACCGTCCCGCCCATGACCCTCGACTTCTGCGGCGCCGCCACTCAGGGCTCGATCGGCTACCTGCTGGAGACGGCGCTCAACAACGAGCTACGACGCCGCGGCCGGGACACCGTGGCCGTCTCCGTTGTGACCCAGGTGGAGGTGGACCGCGGCGATCCCGCCTTCCAGCGGCCCTCCAAGCCGATCGGCGCCTTCATGTCCGAGCACGAGGCCGAGCACGCCCGCAGCCAGCTCGGCTGGGACGTGGTGGAGGACTCCGGCCGCGGCTACCGGCGCGTGGTGGCCTCCCCGGAGCCCACCGCGATCGTCCAGCGTGGCGTGGTCCGCTCGCTCCTGGACGCCGGCTACCTCGTGATCGCCGCCGGCGGCGGGGGCGTACCCATGGTGCGCGGCGCAGACGGCGAGCTCGCGGGCGTGGAGGCCGTGATCGACAAGGACCTCGCCTCCGCCGTGCTCGCCTCGGACATCGGCGCGGACATCCTCCTCATCCTCACCTCCGTCCCCCAGGTGGCCCTCGGCTTCGGCACGCCGGGCCAGCGTTGGCTCCCCACCCTCGACGCCACCACCGCCCTCACCCACCTCGAGGCCGGGGAGTTCCCCGAGGGCAGCATGGGCCCCAAGGTGGCCTCCGCCGTGCAGTTCATCCGCGCCGGCGGCCGCCGCGCCGTGGTCACCGACCTCGACTCCGCCGAGGCCGCCCTCGAGGGCCGCGCCGGCACCGAGTTCGTCCGCTAGCCTGCCGACGGCGGAACCCGGCCGGGTGCTCAACCTCGCCCGGGTACGTGGCCCCGTTGGCGGAATGCGGACGGGCCCTCATCCTCGCCCGGGTACGTGGCCTGGTTGCGTCAGACCTCGCGCTCGGTGGGCTCCTCCACGTCCCGCGTGACCTCCTCGGTCAGCCGGGCCGCCTCCTCATCGATCTCCGGGTTGTCCCGCTCGCTCACCACGGCGGGGTCCTCTTCCTCCTGCCAGATGCGGTCCTCGATGGTCTCGGGGGTGCCCTGATCGTCCGGGCGGATGTAGCCCCCGCCGTCGGAGTCCTCGGACATGAGGTCCGCGCCGTCGTAGACCAGTTCCTCCGTGGCGAGGTCCTCCTGGGTGACCTCCCCGTAGGGGAGCTCGCTGCCGTCCGTCTGCTCCGCGATCTCGAGTTCGTCCTCCGCGCGGAAGTGCTCTGGGTTCTGGGTCATGCCTCCAGTGTGCACACGGCGTCGCCGGTCTGCCCGTTGGGGAGTGATGTGCCCGCTCACGCGGGGTCGAGGACGCGCGGGGTCCAAGCCGTACACGGCGGGTCCTACGGGATCGCGGGATCGTTCAGCGGGTTCATGCAGAACAGGATCTGCGGGAAGGCGCAGCCCAGCTCCGTGCTGGAGACCGGCCACGCCTGGGTGGAGATGACCCAGCCCCGGGAGCGGTCGAGCGCCTCGGGCTCGAGGTAGGTGTCGTCGTCGGAGAGGTGGGCGGTGGGCGCGGAGGGCATGCGGCAGTTGCGATCGCCGGAGGAGTCGCTGCCGGGAGGGTAGTGCCGGTGCTCGAGGCGGTTCGGCCCGTGCGAGTGGCGGAGGGCCGGGCACTCGGCGTCCGACCGTGAGGTGTGGCCGGGGAAGGCGATCTCGTCCACAGACTCCAGGGCGGCGCGGAGCTCGCCGGTGGTGGCCTCGCCCACCTCGTAGAGGGTCTGGGCCACGAGCTCGCACTCCTGCACGTAGGAGAAGGCGAACCAGCCCCGGTCCGTACTCCGGAAATCGCAGCGCAACCGGGTGGCGGACTGCTGGGGCACCCCCAGCACCGGCTCCACGAGCTCCTCCACCGCGGCCCGGCGCTCCGCGAGCCCGGCGTGGGCGGCGGGGAGGTTCTCCGCCACATCGGAGCGGGCGGCATGGGCCGCCGAGAATCGTTTGATCACGTGGCCCCCCACCGCGATCACGAGGAGCGCGAGGATCCCCACCAGCAGCCCGCGCCCGATCAGGAACCACATCGAGCGCCGCTGCGGCGTGGTGGGCGGGATCGCGCTACTCATCGGTGACACGCTAACGTCCCCGTCAAGGCACACCGCTTCCGGTGGCGGGCTCGCCGCGCCTCACGGCACGCCCCTCCGGTGGGGGACCGGCTGCGCGTCACGGGACAACCCTCCGGTGGCGGGCTCGCCGCCCGTGGGATCAACTGGTGGCATGGCCGATTCGAAGCGACGCGTCCTGATCACCGGAGCCAACGGCGGAGTGGGCAAGGTCCTCTCCGAGCGCCTGCTCCCCGACTACGACCTGGTGCGCCACGGGCGCAGCGCCAAGGACGAGGAGGAGGCGGAGTACCTGAGGATCGCCGACCTCGCGGACTACGAGGACGTCCGGGCCCTCATGGACGGCGTGGACACCGTGGTCCACCTCGCGGGTGCCGCCTCCCCGGAATCCGACTGGGACACCGTGCTGAGCGCCAACATCATCGGCTTCCGCAACACGATCGAGGCGGCCCGCGACGCCGGCGTGCGCCGCTTCGTGTTCGCCTCCTCCAACCACGCCATGGGCATGTACGACCGCTACGAGGAGTGGCCCGTCTACCCCCACCAGCTCCCGCGGCCGGACTCGTTCTACGGGGTCTCCAAGGCATTCGGCGAGACCCTCGGGCGCTTCTACCACGACGAGTACGGCATGGACTTCATCGCCCTGCGCATCGGCTGGATGTCCGAGGACCCCTGCCTCATGGACGAGGAGATCCTCCACGCCATGTGGGTCTCCGAGGACGACCTCGAGCAGGTGGTGCGCCGCGCCATCGAGGCGAAGGCCCGCTTCGGCCTCTACTACGCGATCTCCAACAACCCCAACCGCCGCTGGTCCACCACCAACACCACGCTCGAGCTCGGCTACCGCCCCCAGGACTCCTGGACCGACCGCGTGGACGGCGAGGAGCACGTGGTGGAGGGCGGCAAGCCCGTCCGCGACAGCTGGCCCAAGGACTCCTAGGCGTAGTGGTTGCGTCCGCTGGCCTGAGGCCTCTGGGTCCGGCGGTTGCGTACCCTTCGACGACGACGGCCGCGGGGTGGCGCGGGTGTTACGCGCGGCGGCGACCCCGCTGGGCGCTGCGCTCCTTGCGGCCCTCCACGATCCGGTAGAGCACGGGCACGATCACGAGTGAGATGACGGTGGAGGCGAGCAGCCCGCCGATCACCGAGATGGCCATGGGGCCGGAGACGAAGCTGGACTGGTTGGCCATCCCGAGCGCGGGCGGGATCATCGCCCCGATCGTGGCGGCCGCCGTCATGATGATGGGCCGCACGCGGTTCTGGCCGCCGCGCATGATCGCCTCGTCCAGTTCCATGCCGCGGCGGCGGTACTGGTTCACCAGATCGATCAGCATGATCGAGTTGGTGACCACGATGCCGATCAGCATGAGGAGGCCCACGAGGCTCGGCAGGCCGAGCGGGGTGCGGGTGGCCCACAGCGAGAGCACCACACCGGTGGCGGCGAAGGGGATGGACATCATGAGGATGACCGGCTGGATGAGGGACTTGAACAGCCACACCAGCACCACGTAGATCAGCAGGATCGCGGCCGCCATGGCGAGCGCGAGCTGGGTGAACGTCTCCTCGATGTCTGCCGTCACGCCGCCCATCTGCCAGGTGACGCCGTCCGGGAGGGAGAGCCCCTCGACGGTGGACTGGACGGTGGCCCCGAGCGCCCCCACATCGTCCGACTCCGGGGTGACCGAGACGGTGACGGTCCGCACCGCGTTCACGGTGGAGATGGACGGGGCGATCTGCACGCGCTCCACGTCCGCGATCTCGGAGAGCGGGAGCCCGCCGAGGTCCAGGTTCTCCACGTCCTCCACCGTCTCCACGGCCTCGCCTGAGTCCATGTAGACGTTCAGGTCCGTGCCGTCCACGGTCACGGTGCCCACGGGGAAATCGGCGGTGGAGATGGCGATCAGGCCCACGGCGTCCGTGACGGACATGCCGTAGGCGGCGGCGTCCGCCTCGCGGATGCGGATCTCGAGGCTGGGAGCGATCGCGGCGTCGTCGGAGGTCACGCGGGAGACCCCGTCCACGCCCTCGAGGGCGTCCACGATCATCTGGGAGGCCTCGGAGCGCGAGGCGTCATCCAGTGCCTGGATGGTCACGTCCACGGAGTTGGAGCCGAGCATCCCGCCGCCCCCGCCGGCCATGCTCTGCTCGATCTCGCCCGCATCCCCGGCCTCGGCATGCGCCTCGAGGGCGTCCATCAGGGAGGATTCGAACTCGGTCTGGTCGATCCCCGGCCGGGTGACCACCGTGTAGGTGACCACGTTGGTGGACGAGCCGAACCCGAACCCGAAGCCGCCGCCCCCGATCGAGGTCTGGATGGTCTCCACGCCGTCCTCGGCGGCGATCACCTCCTCCGTCTCCTCGGCGGCGCTCGCGGCCTCCTCGAGGGTGGTGCCCGCCGGGAGGGTCTGCGTGACCGAGACCATGTTCATCCCGGACTCGCCGAGCAGGTTCACCTTCAGCAGCGGGATCATCGCCATGGAGCCCGCGAACACGAGGAGGACCGCCACCACCGTGAGGGCGCGGTGGCTGATGGCCCAGCGCAGCGCGGGACGGTACGCCCGGGCGAGCCAGCTCTGGGACGCCTCCGCGGTGGAATCCTCCATCACATCGACTGGCGCGTCGTCGTCGTCGGACTCCTCGGGGAGGGCGAGCGAATCGGTGGCGGGCCGGGGGCGGGCGCCCACGAACCAGTAGGCGAGCACGGGCACGATGGTGAGCGAGACGAGCAGGGAGCCCGTGAGCGCGACCACGGTGGTGAGGGCGAACGGGCGGAAGAGCTCGCCGGCGATGCCGGAGACGAGCGCGATCGGGAGGAAGACCAGCAGGGCCACCACGGTGGAGGAGATGACGGCGCCCGCCACCTCGGAGGTGGCGTGGACGATCGTGGCGAACTTGCCGCGCTTCGAGGTCTCGAGGTGGCGGACGATGTTCTCGATGACCACGATCGAGTCGTCCACCATGCGCCCGATCGCGAGGATGAGGCCCGCGAGGGAGAGCATGTTCATGGTGGTGCCCGTGGCGAGCATCCCGATGAACGCGAACAGCAGGGACAACGGGATCGAGATGGCCGTGATGATCGTGGGGCGCACCGCGAGGAGGAACACGAAGATCACCACAACGGCGAACAGCAGGCCCCAGCCGCCCTCGGTGGCGAGCCCCTGGATGGACTCCTGGATGATGGGCGCCTGGTCGATGACCACGGTGAACTCGGGGTTGCCACGGATCGACTCCGTGGAGGAGTCCAGGATCTCGGTGACGTCCTCGGAGATGTCCACGTAGTTGGCGCGGACCGCGGGGGTGATGAGGAGGGTGACCGAGTCCCGGCCGTCCGTGCGGGAGATCGAGGTGGCGTCCGCCGTGGTGCGCTGCACCTCGGCGACCTCTCCGAGCGAGACGGGAGTGGCGCCGTCGCCGGGCGGGATGAGGGTGAGGCCCTCCAGATCCGCGATGTCTGCGAACGCGTTGCCGATCGAGATATCCAGTTGGAGCTCGCCGTCGCGGACCTGGCCGCCGGGGATGACGAGGCCGGCGTCGTCCAGGGCGGAGATGACCTCCCCGCGGTTCAGTCCGGCCTCTGCCATCGCGGCATCGTCCAAGTCCAGGCGGACGATCTCCTCCGGGGCGCCCAGCACGTCCACGGTGGCCACGCCCTCCACCGAACCGATGTCCGGCACCACGGCGATGTCCAGGCGGCGGACCAGCTCGAACGGCTCGTGGTCCGAGGACGCGGAGACGATCATGGCCGGCAGGGAACCCGTGCCACCCGTGATCACCTGCGTGTTGGTGCCCTCCGGGAGCTGGTCCTCCATGCGGGAGAGGATCACGTCCGTCTGCGAGGCGGCGCGGTAGGTGTCCGAGCCGTAGTCCATCTCCACGAGCACCGTGGTGACGTTGGACTGCGAGACGGCGGAGGTGCCCGCCACGTTGTCCAGGGTGCGCAGGTTCCGCTCGATCGGATCCGCCACCATGTCCGCCATCTGCTCCGAGGACGCACCCGGGTTCGTGGCGATCACCGCCACGGCGGGCAGCGAGATGGAGGGGATGAGCTCGCGGCGCAGGATGGTCATCGAGAGCGCGCCGAGGATCGTGATGACGATGCACACCAGCGCAATGAAGGCCCGGTTGTGGAGACTGAGTTTCGGGAGGCGTTCCAACGTGATCCTCTCTCGGAACTCCGGGCGTGCGAGTGGTGTTCTCAGCATCGCACGCCGCGGGCGGGGAGGTCACATCTTTGCGCAACCGGGGTCTACTTCTGGGAGCTTGCCGCCCAGAGGTTCAGCCCGCCGTCCACGGCGTGGGGTTCGATGGCGGTGAGTTCCTCCGTGGTGAAGTCCAGGTTGGTGAGCGCGCCCAGGGTGTCCTCGAGCTGCTCCACCGAGGAGGCTCCCACCAGGGCGGAGGTGACGCGTTCGTCCCGTAGCACCCAGGCGATCGCCATCTGGGCGAGGGTCTGGCCGCGGCCACGGGCGATCTCGTTGAGCGCCCGGACGTGGCCGAGGGCCTCCTCGGTGAGGAGCCGCTGGTGCAACGACTTGCCCTGCGTGGCGCGCGATCCGGCCGGCACGCCGTCCAGGTACTTGTCCGTGAGCATCCCCTGGGCGAGCGGGCTGAAGGCGATGCAGCCCACGCCCTCCTCACCCAGCACCGTTAGGAGGCCGTCCTCCACCCAGCGGTTCAGCATCGAGTAGGACGGCTGGTGGATCAGCAGCGGGGTGCCGAGGTCGCGCAGGATCTGGATCGCCTCGCGCGT
>CAZTOM010000051.1:6057-10954 GCA_964615555.1 uncultured Actinomycetaceae bacterium | reverse complement strand
CCAACGCCCACCCGCCCGGCACGAGCGCGCGCCTGGGGCAGGCCGTCAGCCCGCCAGGATGAACGCCACCAGGTAGGAGCGCGAGAGTGCCGGGTCGATCCGCTCCTCCGGGAGCGCGAGCGCCGTCTCCAGCGCGCCGTCCCGGTCATAGGCGGCCTCGAGCATGAGCACCCAGTCCCCCAGCGTGACCTCCTCCACGGGCCGGTCCGCGTAGGCCACCTCCACGAGGTGGCTGGCCAGTTCCGCGTCGTCCAGCAGGTAGGTCATCGTGGGCGGTGCCGGGATCACCTGGATGCCGATCATCGCGCCGGGATCGTCGGAGAACCACGTGGCGTAGTCCCGCTTCCCGTCCCAGACCATCGCGAACATGGGCACATCCAGCCCCTCGGGCATCCACACCGGATCGAGCCAGTAGTCGTACGCCGTACGTACCTCGAAGGAGAGCATCCAGCGGGCCTGCTCGGCGGCCTCAACGTCGCCCACCGAGTCCGCCCAGAGCGCCAGCCCGGCCCACGCCGCCACCGCCTCGGAGGTGGACTCCTGGTTGTTCCCGTCCGCGAACGGGGCCACACCCGATGCCCACGAGTGCCCCGCCCAGTCGTCGAACGAACGACGCTGCGGGAAGCGCTCCGAACTCGCCGGCGCCGCAATCTCGGCCGCCAGCAGCGCCCCGAGGTTCGCGTGCCGCTCGGCGAAGCCCGGGTCCTCCATCCCCATCACGCCGAGCGCGTGGAGGAAGTACCCGTAGTGGAAGTGGTGGTCGTTCGCCATTTCGGTCCCGTACGCCGGTGCGAGCCCCATCACGGACCCGAGCACCTCGTCGTACGCGAAGCAGCGCACCGCCCCCTCCTCGCACTCGTTCTCGCTCCACTCCCCCAGCGCCGCATCGATCTCCGCCGCCAGGGACTCCGCCACCTCGTCCAGCCCCAGGTCGAGCGCGAGGCGGTAGAGGGTGGAGCCGCGGTAGACCTCCTTGCCGAAGTTGTACGTGTCTCCCCCGTCGAACACGGAGGCCGCCGCGTCGGCTTCCACCATCGCCGCGAGCTCCTCGCGCTGGTCGTCCGTCAGCCCGGACAGGTCGAGGCGGTCCGTGACCTCCACCGCGTCCGTCGACGTCGTGAACTCCCTTCCAGCGTGCAGCACCACTGGCCCGCTCGACGTCTCGTACACCACTCCCGTCGGGCTGCCGAAGTCCTGGTGGTCGCGGGCCCCGAACAGGGTCTCCCCCTCCCCCACCAAGGTGTACGTGGTCCACGACGACGACGCGTCCGTCCCGTACGACGTGTCCGTCCCCTCGAGGCGCACCGCCCCGTCGACGAGCTGACCAATATCCCCCGCTGATGCGGCCTCGGGCAGCCCGGCCACGTGGACCACCTCCCCTGCACGCAGGGTGATCGAGGTGCCGGGCTCCACGCCCTCCCCCACCACGAGGTAGTCCGCCAGCGGCCCGGCCACGCGGACGGCGTCAGCCTGCCCGTCGAGCGCCTCGGCCGGCGCGCCGAGCTCCAGCTCCACGTCCGTCTCCGCCTCGAACTGGAGGTAGGGCCAGCCGGTGGCGGCACGCAGGTGGGCCACGTCGTCGTCCCCGGAACGGAAGGTGAAGCGCGCGGAGAGCGCGTCCACCTGCGTGAGGGCGAACGAGTCGGTATTGAGGGTGATCGGGAGGTCGGGCGTGAACGTGCCGAAGACCGAGCGGTCCGCCGCGGTGACGACGGGCAGGGAGAGGGAGGCGCCGTCGTCGTGGGGTTGGAAGGCGAGGATGCCGGTGAAGACGGGCATGGGCTCCTCGTTGAAGACAGCGCCCGCGGTCCAGTGGTTAGTGGGCGGGCGGACGCCGTCGGACACGCGGACGGGGCCCTCGTAGGCGGAGGGGACCACGTCCAGGGCGGAGGCCAGATCGTCCGCGGGCGTCGAGGTGACGGCGGGACGGGTGGGGGCCGGCTCGGTGGGCGGCGCGGCGGTGGGACTCACCGGGGCCTCTGCGCACGACGCGAGGGCGAGCACCGCGCTGAGCGCAACAGCAGAGCCGGCGCGGACGGTGGTGGCGCGCGCGAAGGTAGCCCGCCGGGGTGCGGTGAGGGCGGTTGACCTGCGCACGGAGTCAGTCCCCCCGGGTACTGTGCGGGCCCGGCTCACTGGCGGAACCCGTCGGGAGTGACGAGGGAGACGAACCACTCGCCCACCCACGTGCCGAAGCCGGGGCTGCCCTCGAGGCGGAGTTGGCCGTCCACGGGCATCCCGGAGACGAGGCTCGAGGACTCGGGCAGGGCGTCGCTGCGGGAGAGCACGGTGGCGGTGGCGGAGCGCTGGCCGGGCTCCATCGAATCGAACTCGAGGGAGATGGCCTCCGTGGGGACGGACTCGCCGTTCGGGAGGGTCACGTCCACGATCGGCTCGTTGCCGATGCGGCGGAACTCCTGGGCGGTGAGGGTGAGGCTGGAGCGCACCACCAGGTCACCCTCCACCGAGATGGAGGCGAGCGTGGCATTCGGGGCGGCGTAGGAGCCGGACTGGGGAGGAAGTCCGCGCACGATCCCGGCTGCGGGTGCCAGCAGGGTGACGGTGCCGGCGTCGGAGACCCGGTAGGAATCGGACTCCGTCTGGACACCCCCGGACTGGAGCACGGCGTCGGACAGGGCGGGCGACTGGACCACCATGAGCTCGTCCCCGGCCGCGACCGTGTCACCGTCCCGGGCCGTGACCTGTACGACGGTGCCGGCCCACGGCGTTCCCACGGTGACCGTGGGCGCCTCGAGGGTGGAGAGGTCGGTGGAGACCCGCTGGGTGGAGACGTAGGAGTAGTAGAGCCCCGCCGCGCTGGTGGCGAGAATCAGGAGGGCACCGATCAGGAAGGTGAGTGACCTGCGAACCATGGGAAATCCTCTCAGGCTGCAACGGGCGCGGGCTGGGCCGCGATGGGACGGGAGGCCTCCTCGCCGCGCCGCAGGCGGCGCGACTCCTGGAAGGCCAGGACGATGAAGATGCCGAAGGCTGTCATGTTGATGACGTTCCACACGAGCGCGATGGAGAACTCCGCCGTCCAGGACCACTTGAGGACCCCGATCACGGTGGTGAGCGTCAGGTACAGGAACATCCACGCCTGCGGGAGGATGTAGTTGAACGGTGAGTTGGCGGCCCCCACCCGGCCGGTCACGCTCCACGGGACCTCCCGCCCGCGCAGCACGTTGCCGAGCGAGCGCATGTAGATGGAGAAGGACGCCGTGGCCAGCAGGAGGACCTCCCAGCGGAATGAACCCATGAACACCGTGGCCATGAGGATCTGCATCCCGTAGAAGCCCAGGTACACCATCAGCCAGTTGGCGAGGCCCACGTTCTGGTTGACCGGGGTGAGGTTCAGCAGGATCTGCAGGGAGGGCATGAGCAGCAGGAAGAACAGCATCAGGCCCGAGAAGTAGAACATCGAGGTCCCGAAGTACTGGAGCCGCTGGTCCGCCGTGAGCCGCCGGTTGAAGAGCGGGTTGCGGGTGAAGAAGATCTCGAAGGCACCGGTGGCCCAGCGGAGTTGCTGCTTGGTGTAGGCCTCGATGGTCTCCGGGGTGTCTCCCACGGCGAGGACCGTGGGGATGTAGACGGACTTCCAGCCGCGCTCGTGCAGGGTCATGGCCGTCCAGATGTCCTCCGACTTGGACTTGGAGTACATCCCGCCGATCTGCTCGATCGCCCGGCGGCGGAAGATCACGTTGGTCCCCACGCAGAACGCCGAGTTGAAGCGGTTCTTCCCCGGCATCGCGAGCGAGTAGAAGGTGGCCTGCATGAAGCCGGCCCCACGTGAGATGAAGTTGTGGATGTTGCCGTAGACCTGCGGGGTCTGCACGAACGCCACCTTCTCCTCCGCGAAGAACGGGACGGTCTCCACGAGGAAGTTGGGCTTGGCCACGAAGTCCGCGTCCAGGATCACGAAGAACTCCCCGTTCGTGAGACCGAGCGCGTGGTTGACGTTGCCCGCCTTGGCCCCCTCGTTGCCCTCACGGCTGATGTAGTCCACGCCGAGCCGCGCGGCGAGCGCGCGCACCTCGTCCGAGTGCCCGTCGTCCAGCACGATGGTGCGGTGGTGTCCCCGCATGTCCCGCGCGGCAACGAGCGTGCGCTCGATGATGCCGAGGTCCTCCCCGTACGTGGTCACGAACACGTCCACGCTCAGGCGCCGGCCGGCGATCTGCATCCAGTCCGGGCGCACCTGGGTGCCCGCGCCGTCCTCGTGGCCGATCTCGTCCGGGGTGTAGAAGAACAGCTGCCGCCCAGCCTCGTGGTAGGTGTACTCCCGCGGATCGAACGGGGCGGAGAGCGCCGTCCACATGGTGAGGAGGGCCTGCGTGATGAGGAATCCCTCGCAGATGAGCACAGCGATGTAGAGCAGCGGGTCGCCGGCGTTTGCCGGGTTGGTCAGGAAGACGGCGTAGGCGATCACGCCGATGGCAGCCGCCACCACGAGCATCACCAGGGAGGGCGAGCGCAGGTTCTGGTCCACCGTCGCGCCAGCCCTCTCGGGACCGGGTGTTGCCGGATCGGGAAGCAGGCCCTGGGCGCCGGGCAACTCGAGCGGACGCTCCTGCCCGCTCGCTGGCGTGTTGGTGGGCGTGCCCTGCGTTGCGGTGGTGGGCGCGCTCTGCGATGCAGTGGTGGGCGCGCCCTGCGAGGCAGCAGCGGTCTGCGTTGCGGTGGTGGGCGCGCTCTGCGATGCGGTGTCGCGCGCACCGTGTGGCGCGGCCGCGGCGCCCTTGGCGGCCGCCTGCTCGCGCAGTCTGATTTCGCGTCTGGTTTCCACATGTCCCCCACGGCGCCGTCGCCCGGACATGGGAAGACCTGGCTTCCCGACGTCGTGCGACGGCGGCTTTGCCAGGTCGGATAGTTGTCCCGCACACCTGGTGGTGTGCTG
>CAZTOM010000051.1:0-5957 GCA_964615555.1 uncultured Actinomycetaceae bacterium | reverse complement strand
GACGCCTTCTCTGAGGCTTAGGTCCCAATTTCCGCCCCTAGTTCGTGAAACCACGGAAATCTCCGGCAGAAACTCCCAAAGAACTGGTGAGGGGTCCAATTCCCGCGGCTAGGTTGGATTCACACCACCAATGACGGTGTATTCGACCGTGGCACTGGCCAGCGGTCCTACCCCTGGGAGGAGGCGAGAGTCGTGAGGGTCCTCGGAGGCAGGATGACCCCCCGTCGCGTCCTGACGGCTGCCGCTATCTGGGTGGGCGGATCCCTCCTCGGCGTGGGCCTGTTCACCTTCGGCTACGCGAACGGCTGGGCCTACCTGGGGACGGACCCCGCCACGTGCGCGTCCTGCCACATCATGGAGGACTGGCACGAGTCCTGGCAACGCGGCTCCCACCGCGATGTGGCCACCTGCAACGACTGCCACATGCCCCACACCAACGTCGTTGAGAAGTACGCGGTCAAGGGAATCCTCGGCTTCCGCCACGCGTACGCATTCACCACCGGGGACCACCCCGAGAACCTCGAGATCTCGGACCTCTCCCGGAAGTACGTCGAGGATGCATGCGTCTACTGCCATGGGGACATGGTGGGTGAGATCAGCATGACCAGAACTTCAGGAGGCGAAGTCTCCTGCATCAGATGCCACGCAGATGTCGGACACCTGTAGGTGAGGAAACCATGAGTCAACCAGTTGAGAGCCCACGGCTTACCACCACGGAGGAGAACCCGCCGCGGCGCCGGTCCCGTACCCCGCTGCTGGTGGCCGCGGTGGTGCTCACCGCGTTCATCACCTTCGGCATCACAGCCCTGCTGCTGAACATCCTCGATCGCCAGCAGGAGGCCGAGGTCCCCTACGCCCGGGTGGCCGAGGTGGACATCACCACGGTGGACCCGGCTGTGTGGGGGGAGAACTTCCCCATCCAGTACGAGCAGTTCCTCCGCACCGCGGAGATGGGCCCCACGGCTGGTCATGGTGGTTCCGAGCCCACGGACCACACCCCCACCGACACCGATCCGCGCACCGTGGTCTCCTCCTCGCGCCTCGAGGAGGACCCGCGCCTCGTCACCATGTGGGCCGGCTACCCGTTCTCGGTGGACTACCGCCACGCCCGCGGCCACGAGTACATGCTGGAGGACCAGATGTACACGCTGCGCGTCTCGGAGTTCAACCAGCCCGGTACCTGCATGAACTGCCACGCCTCGATGCCCGCCGCCTGGGATGAGCTCGGTAACGGGGACCAGGAGGCTGGCTTCCACGCGATGAACAAGATGCCCTATGACGAGGCCCTGTCCCACTTCGACAACCCGATCTCCTGCATCGACTGCCACAACCCGGACACGATGGCGCTCCAGGTCACGCGCCCGGCCTTCGCCCAGGGCATGGCGGACTACATGGCCACCCAGGGCATCGACGACTACGACGTGAACCGTGACGCCACCCCGGCCGAGATGCGCTCCTTCGTGTGCGGCCAGTGCCACGTTGAGTACTACTTCGACGGCGAGGACAAGACCCTCACCTTCCCGTGGTCCAACGGCATGAAGATGGAGGAGATCCTCGGCTACTACCTGATGGACGGCCACATCGACTTCACCCACGCGATTACGGGAACGCCGATCATCAAGGCGCAGCACCCCGAGTTCGAGATCTGGAAGGAGGGCGTCCACGCGGACGCCGGAGTCTCCTGCGCGGACTGCCACATGCCCTACCAGCGTGAGGGGTCCTACAAGGTCTCCAACCACCAGATCCAGAGCCCGCTGCTGAACGTGAATGGCACCTGCGGTACCTGCCACAGTGACAACGAGGAGGTGCTGACCGAGCGCGTTCTCACCATGCAGGACCGTTTCATGCACTCCCGCGACGTGGCAATGGACTCGCTCATGCAGTTCATCGACGAGCTGGAGGCCGCCCAGGCCAACGGCACGCCCGAGGATCACATCAGGACGGCGATGACCTACCACCAGGCCGCGCAGTTCTACATCGACTACCTCTATTCGGAGAACGGCTTCGGCTTCCACGCGGACCAGTACTCGATGCGCATCCTGAACGACGCGCAGTACTTCATCCTGCAGGGCCAACTCGCACTCACGGGTGTCGAGGTGGGCACGGTGGAGGAGTTCCTCATCGACCAGGGCGTGAACCTCGACATGGAGAAGGTCGAGGCCGTGCGCGCCGAGACCCTCGGAGGCTGACCCATGGCTGAGGAGTCAGGCACACCTGGCGCCCCGCCCAGCGTCCGGGAACTCCTTGGCCTACCCCCGGACGCTGACGAGGCCACCGTGGCCGCGGCACGAGCGCGCCTGCTCTCCCTCCTGGACGCAGGTGACGTGACGGACGGGGGCGGGAGCGCCGTCGTCGAGGAGATCGCGGACGCAGACGGGTACGTGGACCCCCTGGCCGAGCTGGGCGAGGCCGACGAGCCCGTACGCGTGCCCCGCACGGCACGCGCCCCCCGCCCCCCGCGGGCTGCCCGAGACAGGGCAGCGAGCGGTGCGGCGAGTGCTCCGCGCCCCGGGAGCAGGGCGGCGGCGCGGCGCAGCGCCCGGCAGTGGGCGCCGGCCCTGACCGTGGCAGTCGTACTTGGGATCGTGTTCGCCTTCCAGCAGATCGGCGGGGGCGGGACGGTTCCCGTGCCCCCACCGGAGACGCCTGCGGCGGCGCAGCCCAGCGCCCCGGGCCCTGTCTCCCCCGCTCCCCCGGTGGTGCGGGTGGACGAGGATGCGGTGGCCGCCCAGGAGGAACTGCTCGCGCAGGACCCGGAGAACGCCGAGGTCCTGCGGGAACTTGCGGACCTGTACTTCGACGGCAACGACTTCGCCGGGGCCGAGGAGTGGGGCGAGCGGCTCGTGGAGGTGGCGCCGGAGGACGCGGAGGCCCACCTCATGCTCGGCGTGGCCCGCTTCAACCAGGTGGACCTCGAGGGCGCGCAGGAGGCGTGGGAGCGCGTGGTGGACCTCGATCCTGAGAACGCCACCGCGTACTACAACCTCGGCTTCCTCTACTGGTCCCTCCAGCCGCCGGATCTGGAGGCGGCCCAGACGGCCTGGGAGAAGGTCCTCGAGATCGCGCCAGACTCGGACATGGCGGCCAACGTGGGGCCGCACCTGAACGCGCTGCAGAACAGGGATTCGTGATGGCCCAGGACCTGAAGGACACCACCCCCGTGGCGCCGGACTCCCCCGCCCCCACGGCGCCGCGCCGCTCCGTGCTCGCGGAGATCCCGCTTGCCGTCTACCGGTTCCTCCACTCCAAGGTGACCGGGCTCGTGATCATCCTGGTGATGGCGTTCCTGGCGCTGCTCGGGACCGTGATCGCCCAGATGCCCGCCGGGGTGCGGGAGGATCCGGTGCGGGCTGGCGAGTGGCTGGCGGGCGCACAGGAGCGCTACGGCGGGCTGACCGGGCTGCTGAACTCCCTGCAGCTGTTCACCCTCTACTCCTCGGTGTGGTTCGTGGGCGTGGCCGTCCTCCTCACCCTCAGCATCATCGCGTGCACCACCCACCGCATCCCCCAGCTCTGGAAGCGCGCCACCCGACCCAACGTCCGGGTCTCCGAGGGTTTCTTCCGGCACGCCTCCGCCTACGGCGCCACCCACGTGGACGGGGACACCGAGGCCGCGTACGAGCGGGCCGTGGAGGCCGTGAAGGCGAAGGGCTACCGCGTGGTGGATGACGAAGGCGCCACCCACACCAGCATGTACGCGGACCGATTCCGGTGGGGCCCGTTCGGTACCGCCGCCGCGCACACCGCGTTCGTGGTGATCATCGTGGGGATGCTGGTGAGCTCGCTCGCTGGGTTCGAGCGCTACCTGCCGATCACGGTGGGCGGAACCGCCGAGACCGGACGGGGCGACCTCACCGTGGAGGTGGTCTCCTTCTCCGACACCTACAACCTGGACGGCAGCCCACGCGACTACGTCAGCCACCTGGTCCTGCGCGACGGCGAGGACGTGGTGGCCGAGGGCGACATCCGCGTGAACACCCCCCTGCGCTACCAGGGGATGAGGATCCACCAGACCCACTTCGGTGCCGCCGTGGCACTCACCGTCACGGACACCTCCGGGAACGAGGTCTGGAACCAAGGCGTGCCCCTCGAGTACACCTCCACGAACGGCGCCTACGCCGTGGGGATCGTGGAGATGCCCGAGCAGGGCTACGAGATGCGCGCCTACACCCCGGCTTCCGGCCGCACCGACGGGTCCATGGCCCCCGGGGAGATGACCCTGGTCCTCTTCCCCTACACGGGGGACGCGGGCGCCCCGCAGGGTGAGCCCCTTGTGGAGGAGCTCCTGGCCCCCGGCCAGAGCCTCACCGTGGGGGACCTGACCTTCAGCTACGACCGCGAGACCAAGTACACCGGGCTGACCGCCGCCACGGATCCGGGAGCCCCTTGGATCTGGGTGGGCTCCGCCCTCCTCATGCTCGGCATGACGAGCACCTTCGGCTTCCGCCACCGCCGCCTCTGGGTCCGGATCGTCCCCGAGGATGGGGGCAGCCTGGTCAGGGTGGCAGCGGTGGACCGGCTTGACCCCATCCAGGAGCGCCGCTTCCGCGAGCTCCTGTCCACGATCGGCGAACCGAGGGAGTTCGCCCTACACAGAACGGAGACGGACCGTGCTTGAATCCGCCAAGTTCCTGCTGGCCGGAGCACTGGTGCTCCTCATCGTGTCATGGCTCGCCAATCTGTGGGCCCTGAACTCCACCAAGCGGGTGGAGGCACTCGCCCGGGAGCGGGAGGCCGAGCCCGCTGCTGTGGGCGCCGGCCACCGCGGCGCGGAGCGCAGCCGCACTGGCTCCGGAGCCGAGGCGGGCGCACCATCGGGTACCGGCGGGGACGGTGCTGCCCGGGGCGGTGCTGCCGGGGTCGGTGCCACCGACCCGGACTCCCCCACCACCGCACACCTCGCAGCCACCGGCACCACTCCCGCGCACCGGGTAGCCACCTGGACCGCTGTGCTCGCACTGGTGCTGATCACCGCCTACATCATCCTGCGGGCCACCATCACGGGGCACGGGCCGTTCTCCAACCAGCATGAGTTCGCCATGGCGTTCGTGTGGGCGATCCTAGCGATCTACCTCTACTTCGAGTGGCGCCACCACATGCGCGCGCTCTCGCTGGTGGCGATCGCCGTGGCCGCAGGGCTGTTGCTCTACGGGATGAACCTCGACACCACGGTCAAGCCGCTCATGCCGGCCCTCCAGAACAACCTCCTCCTCACCACGCACGTGGGCACCGCCATGCTCTCCTACGGCGCCTTCTGCGTCTCCTTCGCCGCTGCCGTGCTGTATCTGTTGAAGCCGTACATCCGTTGGAAGGCGCTCCCCAGCGCCGAGGCCCTGGACGAGGTCTCCTACCGCGCCGCGGTGATCGCCTACCCGATCCTCACCGCCATGATCATCCTGGGTGCCATCTGGGCCCAGACCGCGTGGGGCCGCTACTGGGGCTGGGACCCCAAGGAGACCGCAGCGCTGGTCACCTGGCTCGTATGGAGCGGCTACCTCCACGCGCGCGTCTCCCGCGGCTGGCGTGGGAACAGGACGGCGTGGCTCGTGGTGATCGGCTTCGCCACGGTGCTCTTTGCGTACTTCGGGAACCACTTCTTCGGCGGCCTGCACTCCTATGGATAGGGCGGTCATCCTCCGGGGTGCGGGCGTGCTCGCGCTGCTGGCGGCGATCGTCTGGGTCTTCCTGTGGCTGAATCCCCCGGCGGGTGGTGAGTCCACCGCGGTGACCCTGGACCAGCCAGCGGGCGAGCTCCCGGAGATCGGCGCGCCCGCACCGGGATTCACGGCCACCACGCTCACGGGTGAGGAGATCCAGCTCTCCGACCTCGGAGGAAAGCCGGTCTGGCTGATCGTCAATGCCACGTGGTGCACCTCCTGCCGCGCCGAGATCCCGGACATCCAGCAGATCGCGCAGTCCGAGCTCGGCGAGGAGGTGGAGATCCTCTCGGTCTACCT
>CAZTOM010000050.1:0-10984 GCA_964615555.1 uncultured Actinomycetaceae bacterium | reverse complement strand
GCCGGGGAACCGCTTCTCGTAGGCCTCCTTCAGCTTGTGGATGCCAAGCACAGGGTCCTTCCCGTCCGGGTCGAGGTCGAAGGTCCACGAATCGGAGTCGTGGGTGGGGCCCGGCAGTCCCACGGAGATCGCGTCTTCGAGGCCGAGCAGGCGGCGCACGATAAGGGTGCGGTTGGCCCAGGGGCACGCCCGGGCCGCCACCAGCCGGTAGCGTCCCGCCTCCACCGGGTAGGCCTCCCCCGCCTCCACCTCGGCCGGGTCCGGTGCGCGCAGGATCCGCGTGGGGATGTAGTTCATGTCGCGGGAGTACTCCTTGCCCTTCTGGGAGTACACGCCGCCGTTCGCGTGGGCATCATCGGTAAAGTCGTTCACTTTTCAACTATCTCATAGTGAGGTGGAACGCGCCATCCCACGGCAACCCGCTACCCGATCGCGATCAACGACCCCCCGGGCGTCTCCAGCCGCACGAGCCCTCCGCCGGCGGGAGTCCCCAGCGAGACCCGCTCCCCGCGCACCACCGTGCGCTGGCCCTGCAGGTCCACCGCCACCGCGCCGTCCGCACCGACCGCCCAGAGCTCCCCGTCCACGCGCAGTAGGACGCCCGCGCCGAGGGCCTGGGGCAGCGAGATCGCCGTGCGTCCCGCCCTCACGGCCGCGAGCAGCGCCTCCGGCGAGTCCTCCTCGGCGAGCACCCACGTGGTGGGGGTCCCCAGCGGGAAGCCCTGGTCCGGGTTGTGGAAGTCGGATCCCCCGATCACGGGCAGCGACTGGTCCCACCGCTCCCACAGCGCCCACGGCCCGGTGGCCATGAGGTCCAGGAACCACGTGATGTGCCACAGCTCGAGCGCATGCCCGCGCTCGGCGTACTGCCAGCCGCAGTCGTCCTGGAGCGGGTGGTTCACGGACAGCAGCCCGCCGCGCTCCTCGCACGCCACCCGCCACGCCTCCGCCGGTTCGCGGAAATCCACGAACCCGATGTCACCGTAGGCGTTCGCGTGCCCGCGGTGCGTGGTGACCTCCTGCCCGGGGATGAGGGTGATCCCGTACCGCGATGCCAGCCCCGGCAGCAGCGCGTGGTGGGAGACGGTGTTGTGCTCGGTCACCGCGAGGAAGTCCAGTCCGGCGCCCACGCCGGCCGCCACCAGGTGCGGGAGGGGCAGGGTGCCGTCCGAGTGCCGCGAGTGGGCGTGGAAGTCGCCCGCGTACCACGCCATCCCCGCAGGTGCCGGCAGTCGCCGCGTTGCCTGCCGCTCGCGTACGTCCTCCCTCCCCGGCGACGGCGGGTGCTCACCTTCCGCCTCCGGGCGGCGGCGGGCGGGCAGCTCCACCTCCACCACCACCTCCACCCCCTCCGCGGGGATGCGGTGCAGTCCGAGGACCACGGCGTACTCGCCCGGAACGAGACCGCCGCCCACGTACCCGGGGGTGGCGCCGTCGTCGCAGATGGTGAACCACTCACGCGCGCCGCCGGACCAACCCCGCCACCCGCCCGGTCCCTCGCACCCCAGGTCCACGACTGCGGCCGCGCGCCCCTCGCCGCGGGGGAACGGGACCAGCGGGCTCAGCTCGCCGCGCTGGTAGGTGAGGCGCACCTCGAAGGAGCCCTCGCCGTCGTAGGGGAAGGGGAGGCGCAGGTGGCGGGAGGCGGCCTGGTCCTCGGGGGTGAGGTGGCGCACGAAGCGGTGGATGGTCACGGGATCTCGATCTCCTGGGGGCCCACGGGGTAGTCGCGGCCGGCGTCCGGGACGTGGATGAGCCGGGAGATGACGGCGCCGAGCGCGGCGATCACGAAGGGGATCACGCACATGAGGAAGCGGAAGGCGGCGCCGGGGTCCTCCCCCGGGGCGTCCTGGTTCTGGTAGCCGTACATGACGGAGATGAGCCAGAAGCCGATCCCGGTGAGGGCGCCCGTGAGGCGGCCGAAGAACCCGAAGGCGGAGAGGAAGATCCCTTCGCGGTGGTGGCCGGTGCGGCGGGTGTCGTCGTCGAGGATACGGGCCTGGATGAGGTCATTGGTGGCCAGCAGCGCGGACCAGCCCACCGCCACCACGAGGCCGGCGAGTACGGCCGTGACCAGGGAGTTGGCGAAGTACAGGGGGATGAAGCCGGCGGCCAGGAAGACGTACCCGAGCCGCCAGACGGTGGGTGCGCCGTGGCGCGTGACGAAGCGGGTCCACACGCCGATCCCGAGGATCGCGAACACCACCACCACGCCCATGATCACGAACGTGTTCGCCACGGGGAGCTCGAGGGAGTACTTCACGTACAGCTGCATGGCCGCGAGCACCACGCCGAGCGGGACCAGGTAGCAGGCGGAGGCGATGCCCACCTGCCAGAACACCTTGGTGGTCACGATGTCCCAGATGGAGGAGAAGAAGCCCGGCTGGCGCTCCTCCGGCGGCGGCGGGTTCTCCCTCACGGAGAAGGTCATGAAGAACAGCACCGCCGCCGCGATCACCGCGTAGATGACGGCGGTGGTGGAAAAGCCCTCCGTGGTGCGGTCCGTCCCGAACACGCTCGTGGTGAGCAGCGGGGTGATCGCGAGGGAGATGATGAGGGCCACGAGCTGGAACGCCTGGCGCATCGAGTTGGCGCGGGCGCGGCGCTTCTCCTCCGTGAAGAGCTCCGGCAGGAGGGAGCCGTAGTTCGCGTTGATCATCGAGTCCGCGGCCTCGCAGAGGATGGCAAACGTGGCGAACCACGCCACCATCTGCGCACCCTCGAGCGAGCTGGGTGCGGAGAAGAACGCCACGAACGCCGCCGCGAGGATCGTGATCCCCACCACCAGCCACGGCCGCCGGCGCCCGAACCTGGTGTTCGTGCGGTCGGAGAAGTAGCCGAGGATGGGGTTGTCGATCGCGTCGATGATCCCGTAGACGATCATGACGATCGCGTAGGCGCCGGCGTCGAGGCCCTGGATGTCGATCCAGTACAGGGCCATCGAGCCGCGGATCATGTTGATCGGCAGGGACATGCCGAACATGCCGATCGAGTAGCGCCAGGTGGGGGTGGTGCGCGGGACTGCGGTTTCGGCGGGTCCGGTCGCCGGGACTTGGCTCACCTCCGCAGGCTACCCGCTCGCGGCAGCCACTGCGTGAGTGGGCCGATACCCTGACGCTTATGAGGATCTCCGACGTGCCCGGTACCGCCGCGCCGCTCCACCGCGCGCTCGCCGCGGAGGGCTGGACCACGCTCGCACACCTGGACGGGAAGCCGCGTACCACGGTGAAGAACCTCCACGGCGTGGGAAAGGTGGGGCTCGCCCGCCTCGAGGAGGCGATGGCAGCGGAGGGCTACGCCCTGGCGGACGGGCACGCCGTCTGGAGTGCCACGGATCGGGGTGAGGCTCCGGCTGGGACGGGAGTGGCGTCGTCGGACATCAGGACCCACGTGACGGACCAGGACGTGGAGGACTACGTGGAGGGGCTGGAGGGGCGGCGCGCCGGGCACGCACGCTGGCTGCTCGGCGTGTTCGGCGAGGTGACGGGCGCCGCGCCGCGCATGTGGGGGCCCAGCATGATCGGGTACGGCGAGATGCACTACCAGTACGCCACGGGCCGGGAGGGGGACACGATGCGGGTGGGCTTCTCCCCGCGGAAGGCCGCCCTCTCGCTGTACGGGCTGCACTGGTACGGCTCGGAGGATGAGCTGGTGGGGCGCCTCGGTAAGGTGCGGGTGGGCAAGGGATGCCTCTGGGTGAACAAGCCGGAGGACATCGACGAGTCCGTGCTGCGCGAACTGATCGCGCGCGCATGGAATGCCTGAATCGTTGCCTGCCGGACCGAATCGTTACCTGCCTGACCGAATCGTTACCTGCCTTTCCTTGAGGGGGGCGGCCCGGGCCGCGCAATGTGGGGGTATGAAGCGTGCGACGACCGTCCTGGCACTTGGCGCCCTCCTGCTCGCCGGCTGCACCGGGGAGCCCAAGGAGCGCGAGGAGCCGCCGCTGTGGATCACCGTGGAATCGGAGGACTGGAACGGCTGGGACCCCAACTACGAGAGCCTCACGTTCACCGAGTACGTGGCGGCGGTGCCCGGCAACGAGGCACCCATTACGAGCCTGCTGTGGCTGGTCATCCGGATCGAGAGCGTGGAGGACGGCGTGGTCACCTTCAGCACGAACGAGCCCCTGACGCCCGTCCTGCCCGGAGGCGGGTACGACGTGTTCGATTCCGACACGCACGAGTTCACCATCTCACTCGCCGAGCCTCGTCTGGAACTGGCCACTCCCTCCTTCGATGCCGGCTTCACCCACCTGTTCGCCCTCACGCGGGACCGACCCTCCGGCGCCACCCCGCCAGATTCGTAGTAACTTGTCCGGCATGCTCGTGATCGGCTCCATCGTCATCCGCGTGGCGGACCTGCCCGCCCAGATCACCTTCTGGACGGAGGTGCTCGGCTACGCGGTACGTGAGCCCGTAGACGAGGACTTCGCGCTGCTCTACCCGCCGGACGGCCAAGGCCCGTACGTCTCCTTGGACGCCCGCCCCTCCGAGCGGGTGCTGCCCCCGCGCGTCCACCTGGACCTTTATGCCCAGGACCAGCTGGCGGAGGTGGAGCGGTTGGCGGGTCTGGGTGCCCGCCGGGTGGACTGGAGCCGGCGGCCCGAGGACGCCGACTACCTCATCATGGAAGACCCGGAGGGCAACCGCTTCTGCGTGGTGGATGCCGCGCAATGGTCCGGCTGGGCGCTGCGCGAATCGGTATGATTGGTCGAGCTGGAGGACGTTCCGGTGGAGCCGGAGAACGATCCGGTAGAGGCGGAGAACGACTAGTCCGTCAGCGCCCGCGTCACCGCGTCCGCCATCAGGCGGCCGGTGCGCGTGAGCACCACCCGCCCGCGCGCGGCAGCGTCCCTTTCCAGCCACCCCTCCACCACCATCTCCCCGACGGCGGCCTCCACCTCGCGTTCCCGCGGGAACGTCTCCAGGGCGATCCCCTCGCGTAGGCGCACCTCGAGCATCACCCGCTCGAACTCGCGTTCCTCCTCGGTGAGGACCTCCCGGGCGAGCGCAGGCCACTGATCGTTCGCCAGCCGGTCTGCGTATGCCCGCGGGTGCTTCACGTTCCAGAACCGCACCCCCGCCACGTGCGAGTGCGCTCCCGGCCCGATCCCCCACCAGTCCCCGCCGCGCCAGTACGCCAGGTTGTGGCGGCACTCGTGGCCCGGCCGCGCCCAGTTGGAGATCTCGTACCAGGGGTAGCCGGCCTGCTCGAAGGCGGTGTCCGCGTACTCGTACTTGGCGGCCTGATCGTCCGGGTCCGGGGGCGGGATGAGCCCGCGGCGCAGCTGCGCCCCCATCTTGGTGCCCGGCTCGATCCCGAGCGCGTAGGCGGAGACGTGGTCCGGTTCCAGCGCGAGGGCGGCGTCCACGGAGCGCTTCCAGTCGTCCACGGACTCCCCCGGCGTCCCGTAGATGAGGTCCACCGAGACGTCCAGCCCCGCCGTCCGTACCGCCCCGACGGCGGCGGCCACCCCGGCGGGATCGTGCGTGCGTTCCAGCGTGGCCAGCACGTGCGGGACCGCCGACTGCATCCCGATGGACACCCGCGTGAACCCGGCGCGCGCGAGCGCCGCCGCGTACTCCCCGTCCAGGGTGTCCGGATTCGCCTCGGTGGTCACCTCCGCCCCGGCAGCCAGGCCCCACTGCGTGCGGGCGGCCTCGAGCATCCGCGCCAGGTCCCCGGTGGGCAGGATGGTGGGCGTGCCGCCGCCAAAGAACACCGTGGCCAGTTCCCGTTCGGGAAGGCCCGCCTCGCGCAGCGCCGCCGCGGCCATTCGCACCTCCAGCAGCGCGGTGTCCGCGTAGCCCGCCTGGCTGGCTCCCCCGCCGAGCTCGGCCGAGGTGTAGGTGTTGAAGTCGCAGTACCCGCACCGCACCCGGCAGAAGGGCACGTGCACGTACAGGCCGAAGGGGGCGCCGCCGTCGCCGGACGGAACCCGGCCACGGACACCGGCGAGCGGGCCGGCGGTGGGGACGGGATCGCCGTCGGGAAGTGTGGGCATCGGGGACGATCATCGCACGGACGGGCGGGATACGATCGAGGCGGAGGTGCCTGACATGGCCACAACGGAGCGGCTCACGATCCTGCAGACCGCTGACCTGCACGGTCAGCTCGAAACCCACGATGAGTTCTACTGGGAGGACCGTTCACCCACCTACCGCCGGGCGGGGGGCGTGGCGCGGCTCAAGACGCTCATCGAGTCCATCCGTGCCGAGAACCCGCACACGATCGTGGTGGACAACGGTGACTGCTTCCAGGGCAGCGGGTGGGCGCAGCGGAGCCGGGGCGAGGCGCTCGTGCCGGTGGTGAACGGCCTCGGGTACGACGTGGTGATGCCGGGCAACTGGGAGGTGGTGTTCGGCAAGGAGCGCCTCCTGGAGCTCGCGGGGAGGTACCAGTGCCGGGTGGTGTGCACGAACATGCACCACGCGGAGCCCGGCACGAAACCGCCGATCCCCCGCGGGAACGATGTGGTGGGAAACCACCTGTTCGAGCCCTACGCGGTGCTCGAGTGCGGCAGCGTGCGCGTGGGCGTGCTCGCCTACAACGATCCGCAGCTTGCGAGGCGGCAGGCGCCGGACTACTCGAAGGGCATTGCGGTTTCGACCCCGGCGCAGTCGCTGCGCCACTGGGTCCGCCTGCTGCGTGAGGAGGAGGGGTGCGCGCTCGTACTGGTGATGACCCACATGGGGATCGCCCCGCAGGTGGCCCTGGCCAGCAGCGACGCGGCCGAGGGCGTGGACTACGTGCTCGGCGGGGACACACACGAGCGCATCCGCGAGCCGATCCAGGGCACGCACGCGCGGGTCACGGAACCGGGCGCGTTCGGCTCGTTCCTCGGGAGGCTCGATGTGGAGGTGGGCCCGGACGGGGTGCGCGAACTCGGCTACGAACTGCTCGACGTCTCGGAGGACCTGCCGGAGGACGCCGGCATGCGCGCGACCGTGGACAGCCTCACCGCCGCCGATCCCGCACTGGGTGAGGTGATCGGTGAGACGGGCGCCGTGCTGCAGCGCTACTACGTGCTCGAGACCCCCATGGACAACCTGGTCACCGACGCCCTGTTCGCGAAGGCCGCGCGGGAGCTGCGGGAGTCAGGAGGTTCCGGTGGGCGGGCCGCGGAGTTGGATGGGCCGGCCGCCGAGCTGGACATCGCCCTGTCCAACGGCTTCCGGTTCTGCCCGCCGCTCGTACCGGCTGCGGACGATGGCAGCCCGGCCGCGGACGGCGGCAGCCCGGCTGCGGACGGCGCCCCCCGCGCACGCGCGCCGATCACGCGCCAGTACCTGTGGTCCATGCTCCCGGAGAACGCCCAGGTGAAGATCGGCTCCGTGACCGGTGCCCAGATCCTCACCTGGCTGGAGAAGGAGCTCAACAACGTCTTCTCCCCGAACCCGGAGGAGGTGTTCGGCGGCTGGGTGGTGCGCTTCGCCGGTATGCGGGTGCGCTTCGAGTCCGCCGCCCCGATGGGTCGGCGCGTGCAGTCCGTGGAGATCGGGGGCGCGCCCCTCGATCCGGAACGGGAGTACCTGGTGGCGGCCTGTGAGCGCGACGGCGATCCGCCGGACACGCTCTGCCGCCTCACAGGCGTGAAGAACCCCCGGCTGCTCGACTTCGCACTCCACGACGCCGTGGAGGAGTACCTCGCGCAGCACAGCCCCGTCTCCTACGACCTCGAGGGCCGCTGCACCGCCACCGACCTCCCCGAGCGCGAACTCGGCCAGGGCGGCATCGAGGGCTACGAGTTCCGCTGAACCCGCGCCTCCCGCTCGCGCGGCGGGCGCAACCTCATGCGGCCATCGCGAACACCGCCCCCACGCACTCCTCCAGCGAGAACCCCTCGCCCCCGTGCGGCGGGAAGATCCGCGCGTCCTGCAGCAGGTGCCACGCGAGCCTTCCGGGTGAGGGCGGGCGCAGCTCGCACACCTCCTGGCCGTCCGCGTAGCGGAACACCCACCGCCCGCGCTCCCGCGTGATGCCGAGGCCGCCCTCGTGGACGGCGGTGTGGTGGCGGCGGCACAGGTTCAGGAGCATGTCGATGTCCGTCTGCCCGCCCCTGATCCACGGCACCGCGTGGTGGGCATCCAGGAATCGCGTCTGGGTGCAGCCGGGGAACTGGCAGGTCTCCCCGTCGCGGATGCGGATCGCGCGCCGTTGGGCCCGGCTCGCCGTGCGTCGGGCGCGTCCCAGGTACAGCACCTCCCCTCCCTCCCCGACGACGGCGGGTGCCACCTTCGCGTCGCAAGCAAGCCTCTGCGCGGTGGCCGGTTCGATCGGACCCGCGCCCTCGATGTGGCACGTTCCCGCGGGAACGCTCTCCGCCGGGAGACCGGCGAGGGATTCTGCGCTGACCTGCACGATCACCAGGTGGTGGTCATCCTCGGCGGCGGGCGTGGGCGTGGCGGAGAGGTAGGACTGGGAGATCGCTACCATCGCCTCGGCCCGGCAGGGCGGCGCGCCGTCCTCGGGGGCCACCTCCGCTCGGGCGGCCTTCTCCAGGGCGGTCAGCACGAGCGCGGCCTCCTCGGTGGGGAGGGTGACGGAGATGCGGGTGAGGCCGTCCCCGGCCTCCCCCACGGTGAAGGAGCGCATGACCTCGGCGGCGAGGCGCAGGCCCGCCACCTGGCGGTAGCTGCGCACGGTACGGGCAAGCTGGGAGGCGGTCATCTCGAGCGCGAGCTCGCACAGTTCCTTCTCGTTGACCCGCCCCGCGAGCCGGGTGAGCTCACGAGCCTTCGAGTAGGAGATCCGCCCCTCCCGCATGAGCTCGGAGACCCGCGGCATCTGCCGTAGCCCGCGGGCCACGCGCACGTGCTCGCGCGCGGTCCCGGCCGCCATCGAGCAGTAGTAGCTGACCCAGTGCGCCACCGACCGGAAGTCGGTGAAGCACCGCAGCCCGTCCCCCGCATCGAACTCCCCGATGAGCGCGAGGAGCTCGTATTCCACCTGCGCGGCGGTGGCAGCCGCGCCCTGGATGCGCTCCAACAGCCAGCGCGCCTCCTCCGGGCTGATCGGCTCGCCCCCGCCTCCTGCGGCGCTCTCCCCGGGCCCCGACTCCCGCAACTCCAGCGGCCACACCTCGGCAGCGGTCAGACTCATGGCACCTCTCCTTTCCTGCGCGGCGCCACGCCCCCGTCCCCCAGGTCCGGGCCGTGCGCCGCTCCCCATCAGCGTGGAACCAGCCAACCAGGGCCCACTGACACAAACGTCCCACCAGCAGGAACACGGGAGCGCACCAGCCGGAACGTTCCCGCGGGAACGCCCCCGGCCCGCCACCCCGTACGATGATCCCGATGCGTACCGAGATTCCGTACCCCGCCATCGATCCGAGCTTCTCGATCGGTCCGCTCGAGGTCCACTGGTACGGGGTGATGTACCTGCTCGGATTCGTGGTGGCGTGGCTGCTGGGCCGGCACCGCGCGAAGCAGGGCACGTGGGGCTGGACCACTGACGACGTCACCGACCTCATCCTCTACGCCGCCATCGGCGTGATCGCCGGCGGGCGCATGGGCTACGTGATCTTCTACGGCTTCTCCAACTGGCTGGAGGACCCCCTCTACCCCATCAAGCTCACCGACGGCGGCATGTCCTTCCACGGTGGCCTGATCGGCGTACTGCTCGCGCTGTGGCTGTTCGCGCGCCGCCAGAAGCGTCCGTTCTGGGCGGTGATGGACTTCATCGCCCCCCTCGTGCCGCTCGGCCTTGGCTTCGGGCGAATCGGGAACTTCATCAACGGCGAGCTTTGGGGCGCCCCCACGGACCTGCCGTGGGCGATGCGCTTCCCCTCCGGCGGCGACATCCCCCGCCACCCCACCATGCTCTACGAGGCACTCCTCGAGGGCCTGGTCCTCTTCCTGATCCTGTGGTGGATCTCCTCCCGCCGGCCCGTGATCGGCGTGGTCTCGGGGTGGTTCCTGATCCTCTACGGCGTCTTCCGCACGGCCGTCGAGTTCGTCCGCGAGCCCGACGCCCACATCGGCTACCTCGTCGGCGGCTGGCTCACCATGGGCATGGTGCTCTCGATCCCCATGATCCTCCTGGGCGCACTGCTGCTCGCGTGGGCCTACCGGAAGAACGAGCACCCGCCCGAGCGCCCCGCAGCGGACGAAGAGGCCGAGCCCGAGCCCAGCACCGAGCCCAAGCCGGAGGCGCCCGCGCCCCCTACCGCGCGTACCCCGTGACGTCCCAGACGCTGCGCCCCTCCTCGAGCCCCCGCTTCTCGTAGCGGGTGAGCACGCGCCCCTCCCAGCGCGGCGAGAACCCGTGCGCGTCCGCCGCCGGGTCCACCTCGAAGTGCTCGGACTCGCCGACGACGTCCCTCATCTGCCGTCCGTAGTCCTCCCAGTCCGTGGCACACCTCCACACGCCGCCGGGCCGCAGCACCCGGGCGACGGCGGCGGCGAACCCTGCGTTCACGATCCTCCTCTTGCGGTGGCGCACCTTGGGCCAGGGGTCCGGGAAGAAGGTCCACACCTCGCTCGCGCGCCCCGAGGGCAGCGGGTGTTCGAAGAGTGCCGCGGCATCCGCCTGGGCGATACGCAGGTTCGCAAGCCCCCCGGCCGCCTCGGCGAGCGCCACCGTGGAGGCGAGGCCCTGACGCCACACCTCGAGGGCGAGCACGTTCACCCCGGGGTGGGCAGCGGCGTAGGCCACGGCCTGGTGCCCCCCGCCGGACCCGACCTCGATGACCAGGGGGGCGTCGTCGTCGGGGAAGAGGCCCTCGAGTGGGAAGACCTCCGGCTGGAGGGTGGGCACGTGGCCGTCCGAGTCGGCGCCGATGAGGTAGCGGTGGCCGCTCTCGGCGAGTGCGGTGGCCCAGCGGGGCTTGAGACGGCCTCCGGTGCGGGCGAAGGAGCGCACTACTTCTTGGAGGTGTCCGAGGTGAGCGCGGCGATGAAGGCCTCCTGGGGGACCTCCACGCGGCCGATGGACTTCATGCGCTTCTTGCCCTCCTTCTGCTTCTCGAGCAGCTTGCGCT
>CAZTOM010000049.1:0-11175 GCA_964615555.1 uncultured Actinomycetaceae bacterium | reverse complement strand
AGGGCGGCCCAGGCGCGGGGGACCGCGTCCGCCACGTCGTAGCCTCCGCCGCCGAGGGCCACCCACCGCCCCCCGGAGAACCGCTCCGCGCAGCTGCGGATCAGCCGGGCACCCTCCGTGAGTGCCTCCACGGAGAGCCCCAGCCCGCCCAGCGGATCGTTGCGGTGGGGGTCCGCCCCGTGCTGGGAGACCACGAGCGAGGGCCGCACCTCCCGCAGCACGGGCTCCACCACCGCCTCCACGGCCCGCACCCACCCTGAATCGTCCACGTCCTCCGGGAGCGGCAGGTTCACCGCGTTCCCGCAGGCCACGTCCTGGGAGTAGCCGGTGTGGGGGAAGAGCGAGCGCGGGTGCTGATGCACGGAGACGCACGTGACCCGCGGATCCTGCGCAAAGGCGCGCTCCACCCCGTCGCCATGGTGGACGTCCAGGTCGATGTAGACCACGTCCCCTCCCCCACGGGCCAGGTGGTCCGCGATGGCCACAGCGGCGTCGTTGTAGACGCAGAAGCCCGCGGCCGCACCGGGCATCGCGTGGTGCATGCCCCCGGCAAAGAACACGGCCCGAGGCGCCCTCCCCCCAGCCACGGCCCGCACGGCCTCGATCGTGCCACCCACCAGGCGGGCCGCCGCCTCGTGCATCCCGGGGAACACGGGGGTGTCCGCCATCTCCTCCCCGTGTGCGCCCAGGCCCCGGGAGACGTCGGGGGTCCCATGCTCGCTGGCGGCACGCACGCCCGCGATGTACGCGGGCTCGTGGACCAGGGCGAGCTCGTCGTCGTCGGCGATGCGGGGGGAGAGGAGCGAGAGGCGGGCGTCCAGGCGGAGGGAGGCCACGAGGTCCCGGGTGAGGCGCAGGCGGAGCGAGTCCATGGGGTGGCCGGGGCCGAAGTCGTAGGCGAGGAGGTCCTCGGACCAGACGAGCGCCGGAAGCATGAACGTCACGCTACCGCGCGCGTGGCGCTTCGCTCACTAGAGTGGTCCGGTAGGGCCCGCGACGTGCGCGGGGACGGCGCGAGGGAGACCGATGGACGGCGCGGACGGCTGGTGGGCGCGCATCCGTGACTGGGTGGACGGGATCGCCGAGCGCTCCCCCGCCCGGCTCGCGCTGCTGGTGTTCGCGGGCGTGATCGCGATCGTGACGCTGCTCCTCTCGCTGCCGGTGGCCACGGCCTCCGGGGAGCGGGCGCCGTTCGTGGACGCGCTGTTCACCGCCACCTCCGCGGTCTGCGTGACGGGGCTGGTGACAGTGGACACGGCGGAGTACTGGTCCACGTTCGGCCAGGTGGTGATCATGTTCGGGATCGCGATCGGCGGACTCGGCGTGATGACGCTGTCCTCGATCCTCGCGCTCACCGTGTCCAAGCACATCGGGCTCACCCAGCGGATGCTGACCGCCGGGGAGACGAAGACGGAGCGGCTCGGCGAGGTGGGCTCGCTGGTGCGGGTGGTGATCGTGGCCTCGCTGGTGGTGGTGGGGGCCCTCACGCTGGTGCTGTTCCCGCGCTTCCTCACGCTCGGAGAGTCGGTGGGCAGCGCGGCGTGGCATGCCCTGTTCATGGCCGAGTCCATCTTCAACAACGCCGGCTTCGTGATCATGCCGGAGGGCCTGGCCCCCTACGCCGGGGACTGGTGGATGAACCTGCCCATCTTCTTCGGCACGTTCATGGGGGCCGTGGGCTTCCCCGTGCTGCTGAACGTGGCGCACCGGTGGCGCACCCCGCGCCGGTGGGCGCTGCACACCAAGCTCACGCTGGCCACCTACGGGATCCTGGCGCTCGGCGCGGGGATCGCGATCCCGTTCTTCGAGTGGAACAACCCGGCCACGTTCGGCGGCCTCGCCTTCCACGAGAAGATCCTGCAGGGCCTCGTGCACTCGGTCTCCTCCCGTTCCTCTGGCCTCGCGCCGCTGCCGGTGAGCGAGATGAGCGAGAGCACGTGGTTCCTGCAGGACGCCCTCATGTTCGTGGGCGGTGGGTCCGCCTCCACGGCGGGCGGCATCAAGGTGACCACGTTCGCGGTGCTGGTGCTCGCGATCCTTGCGGAGGCCCGCGGTGACAAGGACGTGGAGTCGTTCAAGCGCCGGATCCCCTACCAGACGGTGCGCCTGGCCGTGGCGGTGGCCTTCCTGGGCTCCACCCTGGTGGGGGTCTCCACGCTGCTGCTGCTCCACTTCACGGACTACGGGCTGGACCGGGTGCTGTACGAGACCATCTCCGCGTTCGCCACGTGCGGGCTCTCCACGGGGATCACCGAGCACCTGCCACCGGCCGCGAAGTATGTGCTGGTGGGCCTCATGTACGCCGGGCGGACCGGCACCATCACCGTTGCCGCCGCGCTGGCGGTACGCTCCAACAAGCGCGTGATCCGGATGCCGGAGGAGCGGCCGTCGATCGGCTGAGATGGCCGGCAGGCCACAGGAAGGGACGAGGAGGACCACATGGCACAGCGGAGGGCCAGGGAGGGCGCCACGCTGGTGATCGGGCTCGGCCGGTTCGGCACGGCCCTCGCGGTCACACTGGACCGGATGGGCAAGGAGGTCCTCGCGATCGAGACGGACCCCCGGACGGTGGAGCTGTGGTCTGGGCGCATCCCGATCGTGGAGGCGGACGCCTCCAACCCGGACGCACTCGCCCAGGTGGGGGCCGCCGAGTTCACCACCGCCGTGGTGGGCGTGGCCACCTCCATCGAGGCGTCCGTGCTGATCACCGGGAACCTGGTGGACATGGGCACCCCCCAGATCTGGGCGAAGGCCATCTCAGGGGAGCACGGCCGGATCCTGCGGCGGATCGGCGCCCACCACGTGGTCTACCCCGAGGCCGACGCCGGCCAGCGAGTGGCCCACATGGTCTCCGGCCGGATGCTCGACTACATCGAGATGGAGGACGGCTTCACGATCGTGAAGATGCGCCCACCCCGGGAGACCCACGGGTTCACGCTCGAGGAGTCGGAGATCCGCAAGAAGTACGGCATCCAGGTGATCGGCGTGAAGTCCCCAGGCGAACCGTTCGAGTACGCCACCCCGGAGACCCGCATCAACCCCACGGACACCCTGATCGTCTCCGGGGACACCAAGATGCTGGACCGGTTCGCCCAGCGTCCCTGACCCTCCCGACGGCGGCGCTTGCCTTCCATCCGGCGCGTTCCCTCCGCGGGGGTCACTCCGCTGGCGGCCACTCCTGCACGGGCCCGAGCATCGCGTTCGCCCACGCACCGAGGAGGGACTCGTCGTCGCTCGGGTGGAAGATCCCCGCGAGCACCTCCCGGTAGAGGCGGGAGAGCTCGTTCTTGGTGTAGAACGATGACCCACCGGAGGCGCGCACGGCCTCCTCCACCACGTCCTTCGCCACCTCGGTGGCGCGCACCTTCAGGGCGCTCAGCTTGGGGTACCACAACGCGCCGTGGCGCTCGGGCGAGAAGGAGGCGACGTCGTCGGACAGGGAGGCGATCTGCGGGTAGATGCCGTCCAGGGCCACGGCGGCCGAGGCGATACGCCGGCGGATGAGTGGATCGTTGGAGTACGGGGCACCCCCGTTCGCGCGGGAGGTGCGGGTCTTCACGGTCTCGATCGCGAGGTCGAGGGCCCGGCGGCCGATGCCCGTGTAGACGGCGGCCACGAGGATCTCGAAGTTCGCGAAGATGCCGAACAGCACGGGCTCCATGGCGGGTCCCGGGGGGAAGATGCCGAGCAGGCGGCTGGCGGGGGCGTGGGCGCCCTCGAGGAGGGTGGTGCAGGACTGCGAGCCGCGCATGCCGAGGGTGTCCCAGTCCTCCTTGATAGTGAAGCCGCCGCCGTCCCGGCGCACGAACCCGTACACCGATTTCGGGTTCTCCGGGTCCGTGTTGTCCTGCCCGTAGGTGCCGAGCATGGTCCAGGCGGGCGAGCCGGAGGTGAAGATCTTGGTGCCGTGGAAGGAGTAGCCGCCCTCGCTGTCCGGGACGGCCTCGATCTGGGAGCCGAAGAGGACCAGGTCGTTGCCGGGCTCGGAGATCCCGAACGCGAAGATCTCCCCGTCCATGGCGGCGTCCAGGAGGAAGTCCGCCGCGTCCGATCCCATGGCGGCCATCGTGTTCGCCACGCCCACCCAGATCTGGTGCATGTTGAACGTGAGGGCGGTGGCGGGCGATGCGCCCGCGAGCCGCATCTGGACCTCGGTCATCTCCTTGAGCGAGAGCCCTCCCCCGCCGCGCTCGGCCGGCACCATGGCGGTGAAGTAGCCCGCCTCCTTCAGGTCTTCCAGGTCCTCCCACGGGAAGCCGTTGGTGCGGTCGATCTCCGCGGCGCGGGAGTGGATGCGGTCGAGCAGGGCGTCATCGAGCACGGGAGTTCTCCTGGGGTCGGGGGAGCTACAGGAGCCACCCTATTGTGCGAGGCCGGGGGCCTGCACACCGGTCCCACGCGGTTCGTGTCAGCCCACCCGCATAGGCTCTGTCCATGAGTAAGAACCGCAATCCCTTCACCTGCACGGAGTGCGGCTGGACCACGGCCAAGTGGGTGGGCCGCTGCGGGGAGTGCCAGGCGTGGGGCACCGTGGTGGAGTCCGGCGCGCCCCCTCCCGCCGCGGTGCGTGCGTCCTCTCCCCGGGCGGCGGCGCTCCCCATCTCGCAGGTGCCCGCCGAGGCCTCGCGCGCCCGCCCCACGGGCGTGGGCGAGCTGGACCGCGTGCTCGGCGGCGGGATCGTGCCCGGGTCCGTGGTCCTGCTGGCGGGCGAACCCGGAGTTGGCAAGTCCACCCTCGCGCTCGACGTCGCCGCCCGGGCTGCGCGGGTGGGCTCACCCGGGCCCGTGCTCTACCTCTCCGGGGAGGAGTCCGCCGCCCAGGTGCGGCTGCGGGCGGAACGGATCGGGGCGCTCGCGCCAGAGCTGCTCCTCGCCGCGGAGAATGACCTGGGCCGGGTACTGGGCCACATCGAGGCGGCTGACCCCAGCCTGGTGGTGGTGGACTCCGTCCAGACCCTCGCCTCCGAGCACGTGGAGGGCACCGCGGGCGGGGTCTCCCAGGTGCGGGCAGCGGCCGCCGGGTTGATCCAGGCCGCCAAGGCGCGGGGTATCCCCGTGATCCTGATCGGCCACGTGACCAAGGACGGCTCGATCGCCGGCCCACGTGTGCTCGAGCACCTGGTGGACGTGGTGTGCCAGTTCGAGGGGGACCGCCACTCCCGCCTGCGCCTGCTGCGGGCGGTGAAGAACCGGTACGGGTCCACGGACGAGGTGGGCTGCTTCGACCTCACGGACCGCGGCATCATCGAGCTCCCCGATCCCTCGGGCCTCTTCCTGGAGAGCGCCGGGCGGGACATTCCCGGCACATGCGTGGGGATCTCGCTCGAGGGGCGCCGGCCCATGCCCACCCAGGTCCAGGCCCTCGTGGCGCCCTCCCTGCACGGGAGCCCGCGGCGCACCAACTCGGGGCTGGACTCCGCACGCATCGCGATGACGCTCGCGGTCCTCCAGGCCCGCGCCGGGGTCTCCGTGGCGAATGCGGATGTGTACGTGTCCACCGTGGGCGGGGCACGGGCCACCGAACCAGCCATGGACCTGCCGATCGCCCTGGCCGTGGCGGCCGCCGCTGCGAACGAGGCGGTGGACTCGGCCACCGTGGCCTTCGGGGAGGTGGGTCTCTCCGGCCAGGTGCGTGCCACCGCCGGGATCGACCGCCGCCTCGCGGAGGCGGCGCGCCTGGGCTTCACCCGGGCGATCATCCCGCGCCGCGGCTCGGAGGACGTGCGCGTCCCGGCGGGCATGAAGGTGATCCGGGTGGATGACGTCCTCACGGCGATCGCGGCGGGTCACAATCCGGATACGGTCGTCTTCCTACCGCGCCGGCAGCCATAGGATGACAGCAGACCCCGTCCCGAGGCCCTGAGGTTCCATGCCCTACACCGATTTCCGCTCCACGATGACCGACGTGGCTCCGGGCACAGCGCTGCGCGACGGCCTCGAGCGCATCCTGCGCGGCCGTACCGGCGCGATCGTGGTGCTCGGCCACGGCCCGGAGATCGATGAGCTCTGCTCCGGTGGTTTCGAGCTGGACGTGGACTTCTCCCCCTCCCGGCTCCGCGAGCTCGCGAAGATGGACGGCGCCGTAGTGGTGGACCCGGACAACGTCAGGATCCGCCGCGCGAACGTGCAGCTCATGCCGGATCCCACCATCCCCACCACGGAGACGGGGATGCGCCACCGCACCGCCCAGCGCGTCTCCGTGCAGACCGGGGTGCCCGTGATCTCGGTGTCCCAGTCGATGCACACGATCGCCCTCTACCTCCACGGGGACCGGCACGTTCTGGAGTCCGCGGACGTCCTGCTCGCGAAGGCCAACCAGGCCCTCTCCACACTCGAGCGCTACCAGGCCCGCGTCCAGGAGGTGCTCGCGAACCTCACCAACCTGGAGATCGAGGACCTCGTGACGGCCCGGGACGTGGTGCAGGTGTGCCAGCGAATCGAGATGGTGATCCGCATCTGGCACGAGGTGGACGGCTACGTGGTGGAGCTCGGAACCGACGGCCGCCTGGTCCAGCTCCAGCTCGTGGAGCTCGTGACCGGGATCGCCCACGATCGCGACCTCGTGCTGGACGACTACGCCACCTTCGACCGCGACGAGGCTGTGAACCGCGTGGCCGCCCTCGACGCCCAGCAGCTCGCGAATCCCACGGACGTGGCCCGGGCCCTGCGCCTGCCCCTCGGCCAGCAGGGCCTGGACACGGCGATGTCCCCGCGCGGCCACCGCATGCTGGACCATGTCCCGCGCCTGCCGCGCACCGTGGCAGACGCGATCGCGAACCACATGGGCTCCCTGCAGCGCCTGCTCGGCTCCACCACGGAAGAGCTCCAGGAGGTGGAAGGAGTTGGTCCACTGCGCGCCCGCTCGGTGCGCGAGGGACTCTCCCGGCTGGTGGAGTCCTCGCTGGTGGAGCGCCGCTTCTAACGCGCTCCCCGCTCCCCGGCGCACACGCGCGCGCCGCGCCCCCCGCCGGTTCTAACGCGGCCGGGGCTTCATCCGCACGTTCGGCAGCACGGGCGCGGGAAGCGGGTCCGGCTCCCCCTCGGGGAAGGGGCCGTAGCGCTCCTCCCCACCGGGCACCCAGTCCTCCCCGATCTCCCGCATCCACGCGTCGCGGTACTCCACGATCTCATCGTGGCTGCGGCCCACGAAGTTCAACCACATCAGCAGGTGCTCCCCGAGCGGCTCCCCGCCGATCAAGATTGCGCGCACCGGGGTCTCGCCCGCCTCGATGGTGATGCGCCTGCGGCCCCGCGGCACGAACGCGAGTGCCGCCGCCTCGGTCTCAGTCCCGTCCACCACCAGCGTCCCGTCATCGGGCAGGACCCCGTGCTCGAAGGACTCGTCCACCTCGATCTCGAGCCGCGCACCCGCCTCCAGCAGGAGCTCCGCGCCCACGAGCGGCGTGTGGGTCTCCACCGGGGAGGTGGACCCGAGCAGCGAGCCCAGGAACACCCGCGCGGTCCACCCCTCCCCCGCCACCAGGTCCGGGACGTGGTGCTGCAGGGTGGGGGCCGTGTGGCGGGAGCGGTCAGGCAGGGCGATCCAGAGCTGCACGCCGTGGAGGATCGAGGTCTCGCGCGTGGAGAACTCCGAGTGGCTGATCCCGCGCCCAGCGGTCATCAGGTACAGCTCCCCGGGCCGAACGAGCGCCTCGAACCCCGCCGAGTCCTTGTGCTCGATCTCCCCGGTGAACAGCCAGCTCGCCGTCTGGAGCCCCGTGTGGGGGTGGCGCGGCACCACCATACCGCCGGTGTCCGCCACGTCGTCGGGGCCATAGTGGTCCAGGAAGCACCAGGCGCCGATCAGGGTGCGCTGCCGGTGCGGGATCGTGCGGCGCACGGTCATCGCGCGGGGGCCGCCGAGCGGCACGTCCCGCGGGGCGAACAGTTCCACCTGCGGCGGCTCACCCTGCTCGGCGGGGCACTCGTGGACGTCGGGTCGGGGCTCCTGGTTACTCATCGCCCCGATGCTAGCCCTCGCCGCCCTCCTCCGCAGGCGCTGGCTCCACGGCGTCGCCCTCACCCTCCGCGGGCTCCTCACCCTCAGCCGGCGCCTCCTCGACGACGTCCCCCTCACCTTCCGCAGGTGCCTCACCCTCGGCGGGAGCCTCGCCTTCCGCCGGCGCCTCACCTTCCGCGGGAGCCTCGCCTTCCGCCGGCGCCTCCTCGACGACGTCCCCCTCACCTTCCGCAGGTGCCTCACCCGCCGGGGGCGGCTCGGGGGCCGGGGGCGGCACGAGCTCGAACACGGTGTGCGCGCCCGTGGCGGCGGTGCCCTCGTAGGTCAGGGACACCTGGTAGGTGCCGGGCTGGACGGTGGAGCCCACGGCGCCGCAGCCCTCCAGGGAGCGCTCCCCGCCCCAGCGGGAGGAGCGGACCACCTCGTCGCCCGGGGCGAGCAGCAGTAGCCGGGTGTCCGAGGAGCCACAGTGCGCGGAGGACCAGATGGAGTCGGTCCCGGAGACCACGGTGAACGCCATGTTCGTAGGGGCGATGTTGATGGTGCAGTTGGTCCCGGTGTTGTTCGTGACGGCCCACTGGAACTCCACCGGTGCGCCCGCGATCCCGGCGTTCGTGGTGAGGGTCCACGCGAGGCCCTCGGCTGCGCAGGCCTCGGGCTGGGCGGTGGAGTACTCGGTGGGCGCCACGCTCGGCACCACCTCGGGATCGTCCCCGCGCAGCTGTTCGGTGAACCATCCGATCACCCACAGGATCCCCCACACGATCCCGGCCAGTACCGCCAGGACCACCAGGAGGGCAAGGGTGCGGCGCACGCCGTAGTTGGGTCCGGACCGCGTCACCGGGCGAGAACCGCCACCCGAACCACCACGCGATCCGCCACGCGAACCCGATCCGCTACCGGGCCGGGGCGCCGCACTCACGCGGGGTCCGCTCCTTGCCGCGGTGCGGCCTGCAGGCTTCGGCGCTCCCGAGACGCGTGGTCCCGACGATGTTCCGCCGCCACGCGCAGCCCGCGGTGTCCCGCTGCCCGTTCGGACGCCGCCGCCGGAGGGCCGCTGGGCGCCCGAGCGCGGCGCCGGACGACTGGGTCCGGATCCGGGGCGCGATGTGGGCATGGTTCCTCCTGCGCCCAACGGTAGGCGCTCGCCCCACCGCTACCCGCCCCGGCACGCCGGATTGCCCCTCCCCGTCCCGCCAGACCACAATGGCGCCACCATGACCTCCTGGCCCCGCGCCCATCGCGCCCTCCTCCCCTGGTTTGCCGCGAACGCCCGAGCCCTGCCGTGGAGGGAGGCCCGCGATCCGTGGGGGATCCTGGTCTGCGAGGTGATGGGGCAGCAGACCCCGATGTCCCGCGTGGTCCCCCGCTGGGAGGAGTGGATGGCACGCTGGCCCACGCCAGCCGCCCTCGCCGCAGCGGAGCCCGCAGACGTGCTGCGCGCCTGGGACCGGCTCGGCTACCCCCGCCGCGCCCTCAACCTGCAGCGCGCCTCCCAGCAGATCGCCTCCCTCCACGACGGCGCCGTCCCCCCTGATCCCGACGCCCTCCTCGCGCTCCCGGGAGTGGGCCCCTACACGGCTGCCGCCGTCCTCGCGTTCGCCTTCAGGCGGCGGGTGGCCGTGCTTGACACCAACACCCGCCGGGTTCTGGCCCGCCTCCACGGCACCGAGCGGCCCGCGCCCACCATCACCCGGGCCGAGCGCGAGCGTGCCGAGGAGGCGCTCCCCACCGATCCGGAGGAGTCGGCCACCTGGAACGAGGCGCTCATGGAGCTCGGCGCCACGGTGTGCCTCCCCCGGCCGCGCTGCGAGGAGTGCCCGCTCACCGAGGTGTGCCGGTGGCGGGCCCAAGGATATCCGGACTCCCCCGGGGCCCGGCCCCGCACCCAGCGTTGGGAGGGGACCGACCGGCAGGCACGGGGCAGGATCATGGCACTGCTGCGCGCCCCGGACGTTGCCTGGGTGAGTGTGGCGGACGCGATCGAGGCGGGTCAGGTGAGCGACGCCGTCGGGCAGGGCGAGCGGGCACTGGCCGGTCTGGAGGCGGACGGGCTCGTGAGCGTGGCCGAGGGCACTGTTCGCCTCGGCTGAGGCGACGGGACGCAGGGGCGTGGCGGGGAGCGTCCGGGTGAAGCGGCGCGACGGGGCGGCGCGGGGGCGACGGGACGCGGCGGCGCCTGGTGGGTCCGTGGCCACGGCTATTCTGGGCCGGTGACCGTTCACCCCGTCCTCGCCCACCGCACCGCCCTGATGTGGTGCGCGATCCCCGCCCTGGTCCTCGCGATCCTGCAGGCGGCCGTGGCGGCGATGGCATGGCCGAGCGCGGAGCGGGTGTGGCCGGGACTCGTGGCGATGATGGTGGCCCAGGCGGTGCTGCTCGTGGGGGCGGCCGCGTGCCTGGTGGGGCTCGTGCGCCTCGCCCAGGAAGCGGCCGGTGCGGAGCGGGTGGTGCGGACCACGGCGGGGGCGCTCAGCCCGCTGCCGTGGGTGCTGCTCGCGCTGCTGGCGGCCACCACGGCGGTGTGGTTCGTGGTGGATGCGCCGGCGGCGATCGGCGCGGCGGTGTTCTCGCTCGTGGGGGCGCAGGCGTGGTTCGCGCTGCGGGCGGCACGCAGGGCACTCGGGGTGCCGGTGCGCTAACCCGGGGCCGGGCGCCTGAGGGGCTCGGGGGCTAGAAGGTCAGCAGCATCCGGGTGTTGCCCAGCGTGTTGGGCTTCACGCGGGCGAGGTCGAGGAACTCGGCCACACCGGTGTCCTGGCTGCGGAGCATCTCCTGGAAGACGTCGGCGTCCACGGCCTGGCCCTCGAGGACCTCGAAGCCGTGCCGGGAGAAGAACTCCACCTCGAACGTGAGGCAGAAGACACGCTTGAGGCCGTACTCGCGGGCGCGCTGCAGGAGCGAGCTGAGGAGCGCCGAGCCCACGCCCTTGCGCAGGTGGTCCGGCTCCACGGCGAGGGTACGCACCTCCGCGAGGTCCTCCCACATCACGTGGAGCGCCCCGCAGCCCACGATCCGCAGCTCGCCGGACTCCGGGTCCACCACCTCGGCCACCATGAACTCCTGGATGGCCTCGTAGTAGCCCACGAGGTCGCGTGGGATGAGCACGTGGCGCTCGTGATTCGCCCACGGGTCCACGAGGTCCCGGATCGCGGTGGCGTCCCGGGGCATGGCAGGGCGGACAATCATGCGCTGTAGTCTACGGCCCGCCCGGG
>CAZTOM010000048.1:7152-11506 GCA_964615555.1 uncultured Actinomycetaceae bacterium | reverse complement strand
TCGTCTCCGTGAACTTCTGGCTGCCGTGGCTGCTGCACGAGGTGGAGCCCATGGCCGACGCCCTGCTGGCGGGCTTCGACACGCGGCCGAGTGCGATCGCCGACGTGGTGTTCGGGCGGTTCGCGCCCGAGGGCCGCCTGCCCGTCACCCTTCCTGCGGGGCCGGAGGCGATCGCCGTGGACGAGGACGGGCAGTGCGCCTCTCCCAACGACGTCCCGGGCTACGACAAGGAACTCCACATGGACGGGCGCCCCTACGCCTACCGGGATGCGGCCGGCAACCGGTACGTGCTCGGGTTCGGACTGGAGTACTGACCGCTCGTCCGGCAGGCGGGCCCGTGGGGGAGGTGGCGGGTCCGCGTGCCGTGGGTGATGGCTTGGTCGGCTGGGTGGGCACAGACCCGCCCCACGGCGGATGGACGGCCTCCGTTCGGATGCGAGAATAGGGGTGTCGAGTTCGCCGGAGGGAGGTTCGTGACCGAGTCAGCGCGCGTGTGGACCATCCCCAACGTCATCTCCTTCCTGCGCCTCGCCCTGATCCCCGTGTTCGGGTACCTGATCCTGACCGAACAGGACGTGGCGGCGATCGTGGTGCTCGTGGTGGCGGGCGTTACCGACTGGCTCGACGGCGCGCTCGCCCGGTGGCTCAACCAGGTCACCGTGCTCGGGCGCCTCCTCGACCCCGTGGCGGACCGGCTCTACATCCTCGTCACGCTGATCGGCCTGGCCGTCCGGGACTTCATCCCGTGGTGGCTGCTGGCGGTGATCGTGGCCCGTGAGGTGGTCATCTTCGTGTGCCAACTGCTGCTGCGCTCCCGCGGCTTCGGGTACCTGCAGGTCCACATGGCAGGCAAGGCTGCCACGTTCGCGCTCATGTACGCGTTCCCGCTGCTCCTCCTCGGCTCGCTCGGGGGCACGCTCGGCTACCTCGCCACCGTGGCGGGCTGGGCGTTCGCCCTGTGGGGCGTGGGCCTGTACTGGATCGCCGCCGGGATCTACGTGGCACAGACCGCGCGGGCCCTGAGGGCGGTTCCCGCATGAGTCCGGACAGGAACGAGGACCGCGCACTCGTGGAGCTGGAGCGCCGGGAGTTCGATCGGCGGCTCGGAGCGGGCCAGGAGGCCGAGCACCGCGCCTCCCTTGCCGGCTCTGGCACCCAGGGGCAGTTGCGCCAGCTCCTCGAGAACCCCATTGACATGGGCTACAGCCGGGAGGAACCCACCCACGAGGCGGGCCTCCTCGGCCGCCTCGTCTCCGTGCTCCTCATCGCGGTCCTCACCACCGCCTCCGTGTGGGCCGCCCGGGAGATGCAGCGGGTGAGGGCCGGCAACCAGATGATCAACGAACAGCTCATCTCCGAGGTCCAGCACCGCGGAGAGGCCCGGGCCGAGCTCGAGACCGACATCGCGGCGCTCCGGGCCGAACTGGAGCAGCAGCAGGAACTGCTGGCCCCAGCCCCCGCCGAGGAGACCGACTACCTGAGGATGCTGGGGGCCACGGTGGGCACCCTCCCCGTGGAGGGGGAGGGGCTGGTGATCGAGCTGAACGACACCGCCGTGACCGATCCGCTCGGCAGGATCCGCGACTTCGACCTCCAGGTGGTCACGAATGCGCTGTGGTCCCTGGGGGCCGAGGCAATCGCGATCAACGGCGAGCGGCTCTCGGGTGCCACCGCCCTGCGCAGTGCGGGACAGGCCATCTTGGTGAACCTGGTGCCGCTCACCCCGCCCTACCGGGTGGAGGTGATCGGGAACGCGACGGACCTCCAGGTGGGACTCGCCCGCACGCGGGCCTCGGGGCACCTCGCGATGCTCCGGGACAACTACTCCGTGGGCGTCAGCATCACCCTCGCGGACGAGCTGTCCCTGCCCGCCGCCACCACCACGACATCCCGCGGCATCGCCGTCCCGATCGACGAGGACGAAGAGGGTAATCTCGTCAGATGAGGAGGGCGGACGCGTGATCGTTGTGATCGGAGTGGCGATCGGGGTGCTCGTGGGCATCCTGACCCAGCCCACCATCCCGCCCTACCTGCAGCCCTACCTCCCCATCGCCGTGGTTGCCGCACTCGATGCAATGTTCGGTGCGCTCCGCGCCCACCTGGACGGCGTCTTCTCCGACCGGGTGTTCATCTCCTCGTTCTTCTTCAACGTCCTCATCGCAGCGTTCATCGTGTTCCTGGGCGATCAGCTCGGTGTGGGCTCTCAGATGACCACGGCCGTGGTGGTGGTGCTCGGCATCCGCATCTTCGCCAACGCTGCCGCGATCCGCCGGCACATCTTCAAGGCATGAGCAGGGGCACCGGGAGCATGCGGGGGCTGGGCGCCCGCGTGGTGGTGGCCCTCCTGTGCGGCCTCGTGGGTTTCGGAGTCGTCACCCAGGCCCGGCAGCGACCCACCGATGCGCTGTCCGGACTGCGGCAGAGCGAGCTGGTGCGGATCCTCGACGAGCTCACCACCCGCGTGGACGAGCTCACCGCGGAGCGCGACACCCTCCGCGGTGACCTTGCCGCCCTACGCAGCGGCGTCACCTCCCACACAGCGGCGCTCCAGGCCGCCGAGGACCGCCTCCGCAACCTCTCGATCCAGGCGGGCGTGATCCCTGTCCACGGGCCCGGAATCGAGCTCACCGTGGAGGACCCCGGTGGGTCCCTGAGCGCGCAGAGCTTCGTCTCCCTCATGGAGGAGCTCCGCAACGCCGGCGCCGAGGCGATCGAGATCAACGAGGTGCGGCTGGGGACCGACTCCTGGTTCCTCGACGAGTCCGGCAGGCTCGCCGTGGACAACCAGGCGATCGCCACCCCGTACACCGTATATGCGATCGGGAACGCAGATACGATGAGCGTCGCACTCGAGATGCCCGGGGGAGTGCTCGCCGCATTCCGGACGGTGGGCGCCACCACGAACCTGGAGGACCGGGACGATGTGGTCATCCAGTCCACGCGCGTCATGCAGCCCCTGACGTACGCCACCGTGGTCGAGCAGTAGTTCGGGCGCGATCGGGACCGGTCTTTCGGTGCGGCACGCCTCGAGTACAGGCTAAGGTTGAGGTCAGGAGACTCGAAGGAGGTCACGATGTCCCAGCAGGACCGCGATCAAGCCCCGCAGACGGCAGTGTTCGGCGCCATCGGTGCCGAGACGGAGGCCGACGACTACGCGCGCGCGTCCCTGGGTCAGGCCGATCAGGCCGCAGTCGAGGCACTCCCGCCGTCCTCCGCGCTCCTGATCGTCCAGCGTGGCCCCAACCAGGGTGCCCGGTTCCTGCTCGACGCCCCGCGCACCACCGCGGGCCGCCACCCGAATTCCGACATCTTCCTCGACGACGTCACGGTCTCACGTAAGCACGCCGAGTTCCTCTCCGAGGACGGTGGCTACGTGGTGCGCGACGTGGGCTCCCTGAACGGCACGTACGTGAACCGCGAGCGCGTGGACTCCGCCGTCCTGCGAGCGGGGGACGAGGTCCAGGTGGGCAAGTACCGCCTCACCTACCACCCCTCGCCGCGTCGCGGCCAGACCGATTCCGGCACGGCCGGCGACTCGTGAGCTCGCTCGGCCCGGCCCACCGGCCCGAGGCCGAGAGCGGTCCGCCTCTTCCGTGGCCCCCTGACGCCTCCCGGCACGCCACGATGACGATCGGGTCCGTCCTCTCCATCCTCAAGGCCGAGTTCCCGGCCGTCACCGTCTCCAAGCTGCGCTTCTTGGAGGACCAGGGGCTCGTCACGCCCTCACGGACCGGATCGGGATACCGCAAGTACTCCCAGGCGGACGTGGAGAGGCTGCGCTACACGCTCACGCAGCAGCGTGACCACTTCCTGCCGCTGCGGGTGATCCGCGAGAACCTCGAGGACCTCGATGCCGGACGCACCGTGGAGGTCTCCCGGCCCGCCCGGATGGTCGCAATCGACGGGAACCTCGTGGCCCCGGCACGCGGAGCGCGCGTGACCGCCCGGGAGCTGGCCGAGCTCACCGGCGCGAGCCTGCGGGACATCGACGAGATGGTCACCGCCGGCCTCCTCACCAGCGACTCCCGCGGCCGCTTCCCGGCCCGTGCCGTCTCGGTGGTCCAGCTCGCCGCCACGCTCGCCCAGCGTGGGATCGCGCCCCGCAACCTGCGCTCCCTGCGCTCCAGCGCGGAGAACACGGCCGGACTCGTGGACCAGGTGGTGGCCCCCACCCGCACCCAGCACTCCGCCGTCGCGCGCGAGAGGTCCGCCGCGGACGCCGCGGAACTGGCCGAGGTATCGGCGCGGCTGTACGCGGAACTGCTCCGCATCGCGGTCGACGAGAACGCGTGAGCCTGGCGGGCTCGCCCCCGGCGTCTGCCGCAGACAGAGGTTTGGGAACGGGCAAGGTCCG
>CAZTOM010000048.1:4465-7052 GCA_964615555.1 uncultured Actinomycetaceae bacterium | reverse complement strand
GCGGCCTGCGTGTCGGCGTGTCCCACACCGCGGCGCACCCCTGTGCCCTAGCGTGGGGATCACGCGAGTCGGTAGGCTGGCAGACGGTACCTAGACAATGAGCGGGGAGCGAGATGAGCACTGACGCTGCGGCAACGGTCGGGCGTGGCCAGGGCATGCTCTTCGGCGACACCCTCGCCGACATCGACGACGAGACGGGCTACCGCGGCCCGACCGCCTGCGCCGCCGCCGGGATCACCTACCGCCAGCTCGACTACTGGGCCCGCACCGGGCTCGTGGAGCCCTCCGTGCGGGGCGCCACCGGATCGGGCACGCAGCGGCTCTACTCCTTCCGGGACATCCTCGTCCTCAAGGTGGTCAAGCGGCTCCTGGACTCCGGGGTGTCCCTGCAGCAGATCAGAACGGCCATCACCACGCTGAAGGAGCGCGGCGTGGACGACCTCGCACAGATCACCCTCATGAGCGACGGCGCTTCGGTGTACGAGTGCACGTCCGCCGAGGAGGTCATCGACCTCGTCAACGGCGGCCAGGGCGTGTTCGGCATCGCAGTGGGCCGCGTGTGGCGCGAGGTGGAGGGAACCCTCGCCGAACTGCCCACCGAGCGGGCCGCGGACGAGTCCCACGACGAGTTGGCCGAACGTCGCGCCGCCAAGCGGGCATCGGGTAGCTGACCATGGCGCGGGCAGGTCACCTGCGCTCCCTCCTCTCCTTCGACCGCACGGACCTCGAGTTCCTCCTCCTCCTCTCCTCCGGCTGGGACCAGGTGGACCTGCGCCCCCGCCAGCTCGCCTCGCGACGCGTGGCACTCATTGACCTCGCCGGGGACCCCGAGCTCACCCTGGCCACCTCGATCGCCGCGGCAGCGGCCTCGGTGGAGGTCTTCCCCCTGCCCGAACCACTCGCGGGCGATCCCGGGCGCGGTGTGCAGGCCGTGGCGGACGTGGTCGACGCCGTCCTGCTCGCCGATCCCGAGGGCCGGCTCGAGGCGTGGTACGAGCAGGAGCACCTCCCGGTGGTCAACCTCGTGGGCCCCTCGGGCAGCCCGCTGGACGTGATCGGCCACATGCACCAGCGGCTGCGCTCAGGCGGCAGGCTCCGCGGCACCAGCGTCCTGTGGCAGGGGGAACCCGCACCGGCACTCACCTCCTGGGTGGAGGCCACCGGAGACCTCCCCATCCACGTGACCCAGGTGGGGGGAGGGACCAGCATCCCCCGAGCGTTCCTCGCGCGGCTGCGCTCCGAGGGCCAGGCCGGCCGGTTCGAGCGTGCCAGTAGTGCACCCGACCCCGTCCACATCGACGCGCGTGCCCCGCTCAGCATCCGCACCCGGGCCTGCGCGATCGCCGCGGCCCTGGAGTTCGGGCTGCACACCTCGTGACTCGTTTTCGGCCTCCCGCGTGTGGCAGGCTGGTGCCGTGATATTCCGGCGGCCAAATCCCCTCATCTGGTCCGTGGCGGCGCTCCTCGCCCTGGCCGCCTTCATCGCCACGTACGTGGTGTTCGTCCGCGGGGAAAGTGGTCAGGAGTTCGACAACCAGATGCTCGTGGCGGCCGAGGACGTGGTACCAGCGGGCGGGACGCGCGCCGGGGCCCTGGCGTTCCTCTCCAACCTCCCCCTGGTCTCCGCCGGGATCGCCGTGATCGCCCTCATCGCCGCTTTGGCTGTGCGCCGGCTCTTCGAGTCGCCCGTGGTGGCGCTCGTGACGGCACTCGCCGCGGCGGCCACCACCCAGATCCTGAAGGCCGTCCTCACCCGGCCGGACCTCGGCATCTCGCAGGCCACCATGAACTCCTTCCCCTCCGGCCACACCACCCTCGCCGCGGCCGCGATGTTCGCCGCGGTGCTCGTCACCTCACCGCGGTGGCGCCCCGTGGTGGCAACCCTGGGAGGACTGTTCGCCGCCACCGCCGCCGCCTCCACCTACGTGCTCGGGTGGCACCGCCCCTCCGACGTGATCGGCGCGGTGCTCGTGGCCGGCATCTGGGCACTCGTGGGTGGCGCGGTGATCCTCGCCCGCGAGCCGCAGTGGAACAGCTGGAACCGGGGCGAGCGCACCGCCCCCTCCGGGGTGTGGCTCGGCCTGCCGTGGATCCCCGCCGTGGTGGGACTCGCGGCCGCCGCGGTCCTGTGGTGGTTCGTCCTGAAGGAGCCCACCCGGCCCGTCCAGGACCTCTCCGCGTGGTACGTGGTGGCGGGCCTGTCCCTGGTGCTCGGGGCCACAATGGCGGTGTTCGGCAGCGTGAGCGCACTGCTGGCCCACCAGGCCCGATCGGCGGACTAGGTGCTCGAGTACCTCTCCGGGCTCCTCACAGTCATCGGGCGAGCCCTGCGCCTGGAGCCCAACGCACTGGATCCCGTGGAATCGGGCCACCCCTGGGCGATCCCCCTGGGGGTGATCCTGCTGGCCGTCCTGTCCAGCATGGTGGGGGAGGCGATCGTGCTGACCATCAACAAGGTCCGACGCTTCCGGCTGCTCGTCACCCTCGTGTACTCCTTCATCGGGATGGTCCTCTCCTACGCCGCCCTCGCCGTGGCCCTCGGACTGGCCGGATCCCTCGTGTTCGGGACCACGCTGGACTTCCAACC
>CAZTOM010000048.1:0-4365 GCA_964615555.1 uncultured Actinomycetaceae bacterium | reverse complement strand
TGCGGGACCGCACCTGGCGGATGGCAACGGGCGAGCCGCTCATGCTCTCCGCCCAGGAGATCCTGGACGCGTTCCCCATGCCGGAGTCCCTGCCGCCCCACCTGCCCGGGGAGAGCGGGAGGGCCGCGCCGTGACAGTCGCGATCCAGGTGCTCGGCGTCATCATCCTCCTCCTCGTGATCGCCGGACTGCTCGCCCCCATGGAGTCCCTCGGGTGGTGGGCCCGCGAGGGGCGCGAGGAGACCCGCTCCCTGCACGCCCGTAACCTGCGGGCGTTCCGCGAGGAGGGGGAGGGGCCCACCACCACACCAGCCCGGGAGGACTCCGGCCACTACCTGGTGTTCTTCTCCGGGATCGGCATCAGCACACCGGAGCAGCTCCCCCTGAAGGAGGCCCCGCTCGTGGAGCGGCTGCAGGAGCGGATCGGCGGGACCACCATCATCTCCGACGTCTACCCCTACTCCCCGCGCAACCGCGGCCTCGTTGCGGACCGGCCCTTCGCGTGGCTCTGGCGCCAGCTCACCGCCTTCAAGCAGGCGAAGAAGCACGGCAAGGTTGCCTTCCTCATCAACATCCGCAACGCGTTCCAGTGCTTCGTCTCCATCGACCGCCGCTACGGCCCCGTGTACAACCTGGGCGTGGCCGAGCAGATCTGGGAGGCACTCCTCCGCAACGGCTACGACCCACAGGACCCCAAACCCGTCACCATCCTCGGGTGGTCCGGGGGCGCCCAGATCGCCGTCGGCTCGGCCTGGTACCTCGCCTCCCTCGGGATCCCCGTCCACGTGATCTCCATGGCTGGCCTCTTCGGCTCGGACCCGGGGCTCGAGCGGGTACGCCACCTGTGGCACCTCTACGGCTCGCTGGACAAGGTGCACCGCTGGGGAGTGATCGCCTCACCCGGCCGCTGGCCCGTGGTGACCAACTCGTCCTGGTCCCGCGCCAAGAAGGAGGGGCGCGTGAGCGAGATCGAGATCGGTCCGCTCGCCCACTCCGGTGACTACAACTACTTCGCCCCCGGACCCCCGATGCCGGACGGCCGGGAGCCGCGCCAGCACACCGTGGACGCCATCATGAGGCTCCTCGTAGACCAGGGCTTCGCCTACGACCGCGAATCGCCCCCGAAACCCGCCACGAGCTCGTAGCCGTCGGTCAGGTCGCGCACGCGCACCCGCACCATCCCGCTCGCGTCCACCTCGTAGGACTCCTCGAGCTCCGGGCCGTCCGCCGTGCGCTCCACGGCCACCTCCGTGAGGTCGCGGCCGTCCCGGAGCGCCGGGTCGATCGGGAAGAGCATGTCGCCGAGCGGGGTGAGGTCGCCGCGGGGCTGCTCGTCGTCGTCGAGGTGGGAGTACTCCACGAAACGGAACCAGGCGAGGTTGTGGGCCGCACGGTAGCGCCGCACGATGCGGGTGGTGCCGGCGGACGGCAGCCGCTCCTCCGGCGAGAGGATGGTGTCGAACGAGACGGAGGCGCCGTCGTCGAGCTCCCGGAAGACGCCCACGCCCCGGGAGAGGCGGTCCGCGAGAGAGTAGCCCGCCGAGGAGTCCAGCGAGATGGCGAGCCCAACGGCGGTGGAGCCGGCGGGGAGGGGCGAGCGGTGTACGCGCCGCCCGAAGCGCTCGCGCAGCGTGCGGGGGATCGCGGGGAGGGAGGAGGCGCCGCCCACGAGGTAGATGCCGGCGATCTCGCTCTCGGCGAGGGCCGCATCGTCGAGGCCGCCCACGAGCGGTTCCATCGCGGCGACGGTCTGGTCCACGAGGGGGGCCACGGCGTCGTAGAACCCGGCCACCGGGACCACCACGTCTCTCTCCGCCACGGTGAGCAGGATGCGCCGGGTCTGCGGGGTGAGCGCCTCCTTCGCGGCGCGTGCCTCCTCGAGCAGGCGGGCGTACTCGTCCACCTCCACCCGCTCGAGCGCGATGCCCGCGCCGCGCAGGGCGAGGGAGGCGAGCACGGCGTCGAAGTCATCGCCGCCGAGGCGGTTGAGGCCGTGGGTGCCGATGATCTCGTGGGCCGTGGCATCCACGTTCACGAGCGAGGCATCGAAGGTGCCTCCGCCGAGGTCGTAGACGAGGACGCGGTTGCGGCGGGTGGTGAGGGTGCCGCCCTGGCGGTGGGTGTACTCGAACGCCGCCGCGGAGGGCTCGTTCACCATGGAGACCACGGGGAAGCCGGCGCGGCGGAAGGCCTCGAGGGTGAGGAAGCGCTGGGCGCCGTGCGCGTGGGCGGGCACCGCGACCGCCACCTCCTCCAGCGGGTCCGTGCTGAGAGGCATGCTCAGGGAGGAGGCCTCGTGGAGGCGGTCGCGGACGTGGGCGAGGAAGCCGGAGACCACGTTGATGAGGGGGACGTAGCGCCCACCCACCTGGACCGTGGTGGAGATGGTGGCGTGCGAGGAGGCAAGGAACCGCTTGAAGGAGCGGGTGAGGGGCAGGCCGCGGTCCGTGTGCGCCTCGAGGGCGTCGAAGCCGAAGAGGAGCTCCTCCCCGTTCAGGGCCACCACGGAGGGCACGAAGTCGTGCGTGTCTCCCATGTTGTCCTGGAACGCGACCACCGGGTAGTTCCCGCGGTCCACGTGGGCTGCGATGGTGCGGGTGGTTCCGAAGTCCAGGCCGAGTTGCATGGCGCCAGCCTATCCGGCGCCGGTGCCGGGCTCGGGCGCGTCCGCGTTTCGCGGGCGGGGCGGCAGCGGGCGGCGGCCCCGGCGGGTGGGGCACGAGCAAGCCCGCCGCACCGGCGGCCGGCGGCACCAGCGGGTGGCACCACGGGGCAGAGCCCCGCGTGGGGGAGCGGAACCGGAGCACGGGAACCGGGGCAGAGCCCCACGGAGGGGAGGGGACGGGGGTAGCGTGGAGATCATGGTGCAACACGAGGTCCCGACCATCCGCCTGCGTTCCGGAGTCCGTATGCCGCGAGTCGGCCTGGGGACGTGGCCGCTCACGGGGGAGGAGTGCGTCCGCGCGGTCACCTCAGCCCTGCAGCTCGGCTACCGGCTGATCGACACGGCGGAGAACTACCGCAACGAGGACGCCGTGGGGCGTGCCGTGCGCGAGTCCGGCATACCGCGCGCCGAGATCGTGGTGACCACCAAGTTCAACAAGGAGTGGCACTCCATGGACGGGGTACGCGAGATCGTCTCCCGCTCCCTCGAGCTCATGGGGCTCGACTACATCGACCTCCTCCTGATCCACTGGCCCAACCCCGGCCAGCGCCGGTTCGTCCACGCCTTCGAGGGCATGCTCGCCGTCCAGGAGGAGGGCCTTGTCAACGCCGTGGGCACCTCCAACTTCCTGCCCTCCCACCTCGAGGTGCTCTCGCACCGGGGATACATCCCGGAGATCAACCAGATCCAGATGGACCCCCTCCGTCCCCGCCGCGACGTCCTCGACTACATGCGCACCGCCGGGATCGTGGGGGAGTGCTGGTCCCCGCTCGGCAAGGCGGTGGGCGAGGTGCTGGAGCGCAAGGAACTCGAGTTCGTGGCCGACGCCCACGGCATCACACCCGCCCAGGTGGTGCTGCGGTGGCAGGTCCAGCAGGGCCTCGTCACGATCCCCAAGTCCGCCTCCCCGCAGCGGCAGGCCGAGAACCTGGACATCTTCGGCTTCGAGCTCTCGGAGTCCGAGATGGCGCTCGTGGACTCGTTGGCCGATCCGGACGCCCCGGTGGCGGACCCGGAGGAGTTCGGACACTGACCGACGGCGGCGCCTGGGTTGGCACCCGTGCCTGCCCGACGGCGGCGCCTGGGTTGGTATCCGCGCCGTCGTCCCGCGCCGGTCACCTTTCCTCGGTGAGTGCCACCTTCTGGAGCTCGTCGGACACCCAGGCCACGAGGGCCTCGATCTCGCGCCAGTCCGCGGCAACGCGTTCGGCGACGGCGTCCTCTCCACTCACTTCCGGCCCAATGGCACGGCGCACCGCGAGGCTGGTGTGGCGCAGGAGCTCGATGCGGGGATGGGACTGGTCGTAGCCGCGTGGCGCGGTGATGAGGGCATCGCCGCGCACCTCCCAGCCGGCATTCGTGAGTTCCGCGAGGACGAGTTCGAGTTCATGGCCGCGGGCGGCGTCGTCGATGGCCCGCCGGATGGCGGCGAGCTCCCGGGGACGGACGCGGTAGAACCCGCCCCCGGTGGAGATCCCGCCTGTGCCGAGCTCGGCGTACCATCCTGCCCCCGGCATCGTCTCCACGTAGGCACCCTGATGGGTCTTGTACGGCGTCTTGTCCTTGCCGTAGCGCAGGTCGCTGTAGGGGCGGAACACCTTGTCCTCCCCGAACTCCGGCTGGAGCGTGGCCATGATCCGCTCCATTGGATCGCGTACCACCTGCTGCCAGCGGGACTTGTTCGCCTGCCACCACGGGCGC
>CAZTOM010000047.1:11207-11623 GCA_964615555.1 uncultured Actinomycetaceae bacterium | reverse complement strand
CGTTCGTCACCGAATCCCAGGACGAGGCCGTCGAGGCCATCCTGGGCAAGCAGGTGCAACCGGGCGACGTCGTGGTGATCCGCTACGAGGGCCCCAAGGGCGGCCCCGGCATGCAGGAGATGCTCTACCCCACCGCCTACCTCAAGGGCGTGGGGCTCGGCCCGCAGTGCGCCCTCATCACCGACGGCCGCTTCTCCGGCGGCTCCTCCGGACTCTCGCTGGGCCACATCTCGCCCGAGGCGGCGTCCGGCGGCACCATCGGCCTGGTGGAGGACGGGGACATCATCTCCATCTCCATCCCCGAGCGCTCCATCGTCCTCGAGGTGGACGACGACGAGCTCGCCGAGCGTCGCGCGGCCGCCAACGCCCGTGGCTGGGTTCCGAAGAATCGGGACCGGCAGGTCTCGACGGCGCTG
>CAZTOM010000047.1:0-11197 GCA_964615555.1 uncultured Actinomycetaceae bacterium | reverse complement strand
GCCAGGAAGTTCGAGTAGGGCGGTCCCGCGGGAACGTTCCTTGGCGCCCGGCCGCGTCCTACCGTCGCCGCGTCCCGAAGATCGATCGCGTGATCTCCCGGCCCACCTGGCTGATCACGCGGTCGATGTGGCGCTCGCGGCGGGTGCGCGCCCGCTCCTCCTCGCGTTCCCGGGCCCGCTCCGCGCGGGCCACCCGGGCCTCGGCCTCCTTGAGCTGGCGGGCCTCCTCGCGGGCCCGTTCCTTCTCGAGCGCCGCGATCTCCTTCTCCAGTTCCGCGGCCCGCACGGCCGCCTCCTCCGCCTCCTGGGCCTCGCGGCGTTCCCGCTCCAGGCGCTCGGTGAGCATCTCGTAGGCGGTGTTGGGATCATCCACGGGCTCGGTGTAGCGCGCCGCGAGCGGCGAGTCCGCCCGCACGCGGGCCACCACCTCCGCCGAGGCCGGGCCCATCTCGGCGCGCGGCGCCCACAGCCGCGTGGGGACCACGGGCGTGGGAACGCCCTTCGCGTCCAGCACGGTCACGATCGCCTCGCCGGTGCCGAGGTTGGTGAGCAGCTCGGCCAGGTCGTAGTCCGTGCGCGGGTAGGTCTTGACGGCCTGCGCGAGCCGGTCCGCATCCGCCGGGGTGTGGGCCCGTAGCGCGTGCTGCACCTTGTTCCCGAGCTGCGCCAGCACGTCGTCGGGCACGTCCTTCGGGTTCTGGGTCACGAAGAACACGCCCACGCCCTTCGAGCGGATCAGCCGCACGGTCTGGACCACCTGGCGCAGGAACTCCTTCGAGGCACCCGTGAACAGCAGGTGCGCCTCGTCGAAGAAGAACACCAGCTTCGGCTTGTTCAGGTCCCCCACCTCCGGCAGCGAGCTGAACAGGTCCGCGAGCAGCCACATGATGAACGTGGAGAACAGCGCTGGCTGCTGGGAGAGCTCGGAGACCTCGAGCGAGGTGATCACCCCGCGACCCTCCCCATCCAGCCGCATGAGCTCGTGCGTGTCGAACGCCGGCTCGCCGAAGAACACGTCCCCGCCCTGCGCCTCGAGCGCCGCGAGCTGGCGCAGGATCACGCCCGCCGTGGCGGTGGAGATCCCGCCGATCGCACGCAGCTCCTCCTTGCCCTCGTCCGAGGTCAGGTAGCTGATCACCGCGCGCAGGTCCTTCATGTCCATCAGCGCGTAGCCCTCGCTGTCCGCCCAGTGGAAGATCAGCGCGAGGGACGACTCCTGTGTCGCATTCAGCCCGAGCACGCGGGCCAGCAGCAGCGGCCCGAAGTCCGTGATGGTGGTCCGCACCGGCACGCCCTCACCCCGCCCGCCGAGCGCCAGGAGTTCCAGCGGGAACGCCCCCGGCTCCCACTCCTGCCCGAGCGCCCGTGTCCGCGCCAGCAGCTTCTCCCCGCCCGCGCCCGGTTGCGCGAGCCCCGTGAGGTCGCCCTTGATGTCCGTGATGAACACCGGCACCCCGCCTGCCGAGAGCTGTTCCGCGAGCAGCTGCAGCGTCCGCGTCTTGCCCGTTCCGGTCGCGCCGGCCACCAGCCCGTGCCGGTTCAGCGTGCGCAGCGGCATCCGGATCCGCACCCGCGGCTCCGGCGCCCCGTCCGCGATGAGCGCGCCCACGTCCATCGCCGGCCCGTCGAACGTGTAGGCCGCCGCAATCGCCGCAGCCTCGTCCTCCAGCCCCGCCACGTCACCATCTGCTCCCGACGGCGCCTCTTCCGTCCCGTCGTCCCCCTCCGACGGCGCCGCGTCTGTTCCGTCCACCGGCTGCGCCTCCTCCGGCGGCGCCTCGTCCGTCCCGCCCAACGGCTGCGCCTCCTCCGACGGCGCGGCCGGCGCGCCCGCAGCCCGCAGGGCGGCCTCTGCGGCGGCCAGCTTCGCCTCGGCGGCTGCGGCCCGCGCCTCCGCCGCCTCCGCGGCGGCCTGCGCCGCCTCGGCCCTGAGTCGTGCGATCTCCTGCTCCGTTGCCATGGCAACCAGACTAGGACCACCCGCTACGCTTCTGGGCGTGGGAGGGGAACTGAGAGACGAGAGCGAGCCGGCCACCGCGGAGCGGTGGATCGCACGCGAGGCCCCCCGGCAGGGCATCGCAACGGGGATCGCCGTGGTGGCGGCTCTCCTGGCGGTGCTGGTACCCCAGCTCATGGGGGATGGCCGGATCGGTGACACGGCGGCGGGGCTCCTCCCCTTCTACGCCGCCTTCGCCGCGGTCCTGGCCATCGCCTACGGCGCCCTGAACCACTGGGCCTTCCGGGACGTGCGGGGCGCGGACCTGCGTGCCCTCGCCGTCGCCTCCTCGCCCAAGACGGCGAAGGAGCGGCGCACCATCATCGCCCTCGGCGTGAACGAGAGCTTCCTGGGCCTGTCCGCGGGCATCTTCTCCCTCGTCATGGTGGGGACGCTCCTCACCCTGGAGGACGCCGGCTCGTGGGGTGTGGTGCTCGTACTCGCGGCGGTGGTGGCCTCCTGGGCGATCATCGTGGAGGCCTTCGCCACCCGGTACCTGCGCCTGTGGGCCACGCACGAGGCCCTGTCCTTCACCGGGGAGGAGGAGGCCGAGTTCTTCGACTTCGTGCACCTCTCCGTCCAGGTCTCCACCGGCTACGGCTGGACGGACGCCACCGCCAGGGCCGCGGCCGCGCGGCGCACCCTCACGCTCCACACGCTCACCGCCTACGTGTTCAACACCCTCATCGTTGCCCTCCTGGTGGCTGCCGCCCTCTCCGTCCTCTGAGCGCAGTAGCCTGTTCCCATGTCCGGCACCGTCGCGCTCCTCACCGACTCCACGTGGTCGATGCCCCCCGCGCTACTGCCAGACCCCCACTTCGCGGTGGTCCCGCTCCACGTGAGCTCGGGCGCGGTCTCCCTCGCGGACACCCCGGGTAACGAACAGCGCATCCGGGAGGTCCTCTCCTCCGCGCGCCACGCCACCACCTCCCAGCCCTCCACCGGTGAGATCCGTAGCGCCCTCGAGGCCCTCGCCGAGGGCGGAGCCACCCATGTGGTGGCCATCCACCTCTCCGCCGCGCTCTCCGGCACCTGCGATGCTGTCCGCGCCGTGGGGGAGGCGTTCCGGGCCTCCACGGGAATCCCCGTGGACGTGGTGGACACCCGCTCGATCGGTGCGGCCACAGGGTTCGCGGTCCTGGCTGCCCGGCGCGCCCTGGATGCCGGAGGGGGGCCGGCCGAGGCGGTGGGCGCCGCGGAGGGCACCGCGCACGCCGCCAACGCGTGGGTCACCGTTCAGGACCTGCGCTACCTCCAGCGTGGGGGCCGCCTCTCCGCCTCGCACGCCCTGATCGGCACCGCCCTCGGGGTCCGCCCGATCCTCCGGATCGAGGACGGGAAGATCGTTCCCGTCGAGTCTGCCCGGGGCGCGGCGCGAGCCCGCCGCCGGCTCGTGGAACTGGTGGTGGAAGGCGCCTCCACCCAGGCAAAGGGGGCACCCGGGGGGGAGCTGGACATCGCCGTCCACCACACCGGGGACGACCTCGCCGCGGAGGTCCTCACCGACGAACTGCGCGCCGCCGCCGCCAACGCCGGTCTCAAGGTGCGCACGTTCCTGCGGGGACGCATCTCACCCGTGCTCGCCGTCCACGGCGGCCCGGGTGCGCTCGCCGTTGTCACGCTCCCGGCGCGCTGAGTTCTCCACAGACCTTCCTGCTGCAGCGCCCTCCACAGTCCTGAGGCACCGCCGCCCGGGCAGGTGGGCGCGTTCCTAGCCTCGGTGGTGTGCCCTCCCACCGTGCCGAGCATCCCGCGCTGCCCCTGCGCGCGGCGCTCGGGATCGCCCTGCTCGCGATCCTCTTGGTGGGGTTCCTCGCCCTGCGCTCCTGGGCCTCGACAACGCGGGTCACCCTCCCGCCGTCCGCCGCCGACCACGTGCCAACCGACCACGTGCCCACCGACGCCGCACCACCCGATCCCGCCGCCCCACCCAATCCCGCCACCACACCCGGCCCAGCCACCCCAGCCGCCCCCGCGCCAGACCAGACCGCCCCCACCTCACCACCCGAGCCCGCGCGGAGCGTGGTGGTCCACGTGACGGGGGCGGTGGCGCAGCCCGGCGTGTTCGCCCTCCCGGAGGGCTCCCGGATCGACGACGCCATCTCCCGCGCCGGTGGTTTCACCGCGGACGCGGACGAGGGCGGCCTCAACCGTGCCCTCGTCCTCACCGACGGCCAGCAGGTCTACGTGCCCCGCGTGGGCGATTCCCCCTCGCCGCCGCCCGTGGGCCACCCCTCCACCCCGGGCGGCCCCGGAGAATCGGGCGGTCCTGCAGGGCCGGTGAACCTGAACACGGCCACGGCGGAGGAGCTCCAGGACCTCCCGGGGATCGGGCCGGCACTGGCCGCGGCGATCATCCGCTGGCGGGAGGACAACGGGGGATTCTCCGCCGTGGAGGACCTGGACGAGGTCCCCGGGATTGGCCCGGTCCTCATGGGCCGCCTGCGGGAGCTGGTGACGGTATGACCAGGAAGCACGACCTCCGCCTCGTCCCCGCCCTCGCCACCGCCTGGGCCAGTGCCGCCTCCGGCCTCGCGCTCGCCGACGCCGCCGGGCAGCCCGCCGTGTGGGCGGCCACCGCAGCCCTCGTGGCCGCCGCTGTCCTCGCCGCGACGCTCCCCACCCCCACGCTCCCCCCGTTACGGGCCCACCTCGTGGTGGCCCTGGTGGTGGCGGCCGCCGTGGGTGCCTCGATCGCCGTCCACCTGGGTGAGCGCGAGCTCGGCGGCTTCGCCCGGTCGGCCGCCGCAGGGGAGCACGGCCTCCTCCACGGCGAGGTGGTGGGTCCGCCCACGCCCGCGGGCCTCGACCGGCGCTGGGACGCCACCGTGGAGGTGCGCCTCCACGGCATGGGGGAGGAGTCCTCCCGAGTGGCGGTGCGCGCCCGCGTGGTGGTGCTCGGCGATGTCTTGGACCTGCGCCGCGGCCAGGGCGTCACCCTCACCGGCCGCCTCGCCGCGCTCCCACCCTCCTCCGACGCCAGCGCACTCGTGCTCGATGGCACGGTCCTGCACCAGGTCCCCGCCACCGGCGCGCTCGCCGGGATCGCCCGGGCGAGGGACCGCTTCCTCGACCTCACCGACGGCCTCAGCCCCCAGGGCCGCGCCCTGGTGCCCGGGGTGGCCGTGGGCGACGACACCCGCCTCGAGGACACCCTCCAGGCCGCCATGCGCCGCACCTCCCTCAGCCACCTCACGGCCGTCTCCGGGTCCCACGTCTCCCTCGTGATCGCCGTGCTCGTAGTGGCGCTCGGCCGCCTCGCCCGCCCCACCCGCGTGGTGGCCGCCGCCCTGGGGCTCGGCTGCCTCGTGGTCCTCGTGGGTCCCGAGCCCTCCGTCGTGCGCTCGGCCGCCATGGCCTCCGTGGCCCTCACCGCGCTCTTCCGCGGCCGACCACCCCAGGCCGTCCCCGCACTCGCCGGGGGCATCACGCTCGCGCTCGTCCTCGACCCGTGGCTCGCCCTCCAGCTCGGCTTCGCCCTCTCCGCCGCCGCCACGGCCGCGATCGTGCTCCTCACCCTGCCCTTCACCACGGCCATCGCCGGCACCTCCCGACGGCGCGGCCTCGCCATGGCCCTCGCCGTCCCGCTGGCCGCGGGGCTGGCCTGCGCGCCCATCCTCGTGCTCCTGGCCCCGGAGGTGAGCCTGGTGGGCGTGCTCGCCAACGCGCTCGTGACCCCGGTGGTGGCGCCCTCCACGGTCTTCGGGCTGCTCGGGGTTCTCCTCGCCCTCCCGCTGCCCACCCTCGCCCTGCTCCTGGCCCACGTGGCCGAGTGGTGCACCGCGTGGCTCGCCGCCGTGGCCCTCTTCTGCGCGCGCCTGCCCTTCGCCGCCGTCCCCTGGCCGCAGGGTCCCGGCGGTGCGCTCCTCCTCACGCTCGTGAACGGCACGATCGTCCACCTCCTCCTGCGGCTCGCCCGCCACCGCGCCCTGCCCGCCCCACCCACCCGACGACGGCCGGAGGTGCGCACCCTCCTCGCCCTCGGCGGCGGCGCGGCGGCAGCAGGCGTGCTTGTGGCGCTCCTCCTGCGCGGGCCCGACTGGGTGGTGTGGCAGTGCGACGTGGGACAAGGATCCGCGATGCTCGTGCGTTCCGGGCCGGCGCGGGCCGCCATGGTGGACGTGGGGCCGGTGGACGGCCGCTCCCAGGACTGCCTGGCCCGGGCCGGGGTGCGCCACCTGGACCTCCTCGTGCTCACCCATCCGCACGCGGACCACGTCTCCAACCTCTCCGGCGTCCTCGCGGCCGTCCCGGTGGACCGGATCCTCGTCTCCCCGGCAACCCAGCCCGCGGCGGCGGTGGAGTGGGTGGCCCAGGAGGCGGCCGCCGTCGGGAGGCAGGTGGAGGTGGTGGGCGCAGGGGAGGAGGGGAGCGCAGGTGAGCTCGGGTGGAGGGTGCTGTGGCCGCCGGGGGAGGGGGCGCCGTCGGACACGAACGACCTCTCCGTGGCGGTGCTGCTGCACGCGCCGGACGGGACGAGCGCGCTCGCGCTCGGGGACCTGGCGCGGGAGGGGCAGCGGGGGCTCGCGCGGCAGCTCGCGCAGGAGGGCGTGGGACCGGTGGACGTGGTGGCGGTGGCCCACCACGGGGCCGCGGACCAGCACCGGGGGCTCGCGGAGGCACTCGCGCCCACGATCGCGCTGGTCTCCGTGGGGGAGAACACCTACGGGCACCCCACCCGGCATGCGCTGGACCTGTACGAGGGCGTCGGGGCGGCGGTGCGGCGCACGGACGAGCTGGGGGACATCGTGGTTCGTGTGGGTGGGGCGTGGGATGCTGGTTCCCATGGCTAGTACGTGGGACCGAGTGCGCCTGACCCCGTTCGTCCTGGTGAAGGGCAGCGAGGGTGTGTTCGCCGAGCGTGCGATCGATCGGCTCCTCGCCCAGGCCCGCGAGGCGGACCCGGAGGTGGAGATCACGCGCCTGGAGGCCGCCGGCTACGAGCCCGGCGCGCTCACCTACCTGGTCAGCCCTTCGCTGTTCGGGGAGCAGCGCGCGATCGTGGTGGGCGGCGCGGAGTCGATGAATGACGCCTTCCTGACCGATGCGCTCGCCTACCTGGAACAGCCCGAACCGGACGTGTGGCTCATCGTGCGCCACGGCGGCGGTACCCGCGGCAAGAAGCTGCTGGACGCGCTCGCCAAGAAGGGCGAGGTGGTCCAGTGCGACCCGCTGAAGCGGGATTCGGACAAGGCGGACTTCGTGCTGAAGGACCTCGCGCGTGCCGGTCGCCAGATCGAGCGGGAGGCGGTCCAGGCCCTCATCGACGCGGTGGGCTCGGACCTGCGCGAACTGGACGCCGCCGTGCGCCAGTTGGTGGCGGACACCACCGGCAGGATCACCACGGCGCTGGTGGACCAGTACTACGGCGGCCGGGTGGAGGCCACGGGCTTCCGGGTGGCCGATGCCGCGGTGGCGGGTAACGCGGGCGCCGCTGTCTCACTCGCCCGGCACGCGATGGCCACCGGCACGCCGCCCGTCCCGCTCGTGGCGGCGCTGGCCGCCAAGCTGCGCACCCTCGTGAAGGTGGGGGCCGCCCGCGGGCGCGGCCTGCGGCCCGCGGACCTGGGGATTGCGCCGTGGCAGTTCGACCGTGCCGCCCGCGAACTGCGCGGCTGGACCCCTGAGGCGCTCGCCGAGGCAATCACCGCGGTGGCACAGGCGGACGCAGAGGTGAAGGGAGCCTCGCGGGACCCGGACTTCGCGATCGAGCGGGCCCTGCTGCTCGTGGCCGCCGCGCGCAACGGGCGGTAGTAACGTCGGGCGGCCCCCCGGTGGGCACTCCGGCCACCAGCAGGTAAGCCGAACGGCGCATGTGGGCCACCTCTTTTCGTCCTCAAGATGGAGGGGGTCCCCCGAAAGGGTGTGCGAGATTCGGGAGTATGAAGGTACTCGTGGCAGCCGAATCGTTCCTGCCCTCGATGAACGGGGTGACCACCACGGTCCTGCGCACCCTCGACCACCTCGCCGAGCGCGGCCATGAGGCCCTCGTGATCTGCCCGGGGCCGGCGCCCCGCCAGTACGCCGGCTTCCCCGTCATCGAGGTGACGTCCTTCCCGTGGATGGGCATGCGCGTGGGCTTCCCCACCCGGATCCTCACCACGGCCCTGAGGATGTTCCAGCCGGACGTGGTCCACGCCGCGGCCCCCTTCTCCCTCGGGTTCCATGCCCTCGTGGCCGCCGACCGCCGCGGCATCCCCACGTGCGCCGTCTACCAGACGGACCTCGCTGGCTTCTCCAAGCGCAACCACCTCTCCTTCCTCTCCACCCCCTCCACCAAGTGGCTCGGCTGGGCGCACCAGCACGCGGACGTGAACCTGGCGCCCTCCACCCCGGCTGCCGCGGACCTGACCGCCTGGGGCATCAACGATGTGATCGTGTGGCCGCACGGCGTGGACGCCACCCTGTTCGACCCCGCGCGCCGCTACTCCGAGGCAGGCCACGCCTTCCGGGCGCAGTTCCAGCGCACCGGCCGGCCGGTGGTGGGCTACATCGGCCGCCTCAACCCGGAGAAGGAGGTGGAGCGCCTGGGCGCCGTGGCGGAGCTCGCGGACCTCGTGGTGGTGGGGGATGGCACCGTGCGCCAGCGACTCGAGGGCCAGCTCCCCACGGCACTGTTCACCGGGCGGCTCGGCGGGGAGGACCTTGCCGCCGCGTACGCCTCGCTCGACGTGTTCGTCCACACCGGCCGCCACGAGACCTTCGGGCTCACCGTGCAGGAGGCCATGGCCGCTGGCGTGCCCGTGGTGGCACCCAACGAGGGCGGGCCCGTGGACCAGGTGGTGGACGGGGAGACCGGCTTCCTGTTCGATCCGGACCGTCCCGAGGAGATGCGCGAGGCCATCCGCCGCCTCGTCTCGGACCCGGAGCTGCGCCGCTCCATGGGCGAGGCCGGCCGCCGCCGCGCCCTCACCCGCTCCTGGGAGGCCATCAACGACGACCTCATCGGCTACTGGCACCTCGCCGCCGAGCGCCGCTACGCCCGCGAGTACCAGATCGCCTGAGTAGGCACCACCCGCCTGGGAACAACGAAGAGGGGCACCCATCGGGTGCCCCTCGATTCGCTCCTCGCGCGTGGCGAGTGGTTACAGAGCGTTCACGTGCTTGGCCAGCTTGGACTTGCGGTTGGCGGCCTGGTTCTTGTGGATGACTCCCTTGGAGACAGCCTTGTCCAGCTTCCGCCCCGCGGCCGAGAGAGCCTCGGTTGCGGTTTCCTTGTCACCGGCCTCGACAGCCTGACGCACCTTGCGCACGTAGGTCTTGAGCTCGCTCTTGACCGCCTGGTTGCGCTGGCGCGCCTTCTCGTTCGTGCGGTTGCGCTTGATCTGCGACTTGATGTTTGCCACGGATGATCTTTCTGATGGGTGGTACTGGTCGTCGAGGGTTTGCCAGCAGCGGGACTGCGGCGTGGGGATGCCGTGCGTGCCACTGGCCAGGGACCCGCCCGACCGAGCGGAAACCCAACTGCCAAGGTTAGCAAAGCCGCCCGCGCCCGGTCACGGCCGCAGGAGCCCCCGGGGGTGCGGAATGGGTCACAGTCCCGTACTCACAGCCCCCGCGCGTGCGCGTCCTTCACGGCGGCGACCACCTCGTGGAACACGTCCTCGTCCAGGATTCCGCCCTCGCGCCGCACCGCCGCCTGCCCCACGCGCAGCAGCCGGTCGATCCGCGCCTCCGAGGGCCGCCCGCGGTGGTCCCAGTCGCCCGAGCCGATGTCGATCCAGTACCGGCCCCAACGCGCCTCGTCCTCGGCGTCGCGGGTGTTGTCCTTGCTGGTGAGCTGCACCACCACGAGGTCCTTGCCGATGTGGGCGAGCACGAGCACGGGCCGGTCCTTGCCCACCTCCGGGATGTCCTCGTAGGGCACCCACGTCCACACCACCTCGCCCGGGTCCGCGTCCCCGTCCAGGTGCGGGGCGTAGTCGAACTCGGGGAGGAAGGAGTCAGGGATCTCGCGCGCGGACGCCTCGCCGTACGGGGAGGGCTCACCCCCGTGGCTCGCCCGCTTCGTGCTGCGCTTCGTGGTGCGCCCCGGGGCCTTCGTCTCCGCCGACGTCGGCGCTCCCCGCCCGCCCCCAGCGGAGGGTTTCGTACGGGGCCGGGTGGGCGTCGTCGTCGAGGAGCGTTCCCGGACGGTACGTTCGAGGGCGCGGACGGCCTCGCGGCCCACCTGCCGCAGCAGCGACTTCCAGTTCACGCCCCCAAGGCTAGCTTGGTCAGCCGATGAGGTGCAGGAGCGCGAGGAACGTGCCGAGCGTTCCCGCGGGAACGGCGAGCAGGGTCAGGCCCATGGCGATGAGGGTGACGCGGAGATCGTCCTTCAGGTAGGGGGCGCGCTCCACGCCGCCGGCGGCACGCACCAGGGCGCGTTGCGTGGCCTCCACGCCCGGCATCCAGGTGTCGCGGCGGAGGCGGCGTTCGGCGTCGAAGTCGTGGAGGCGGTCCAGGTGGCTGGTGAGGCGCGCCTCGATGCCCTCCTCCTCCGGCCGGGTGAGCTCGCCGGTGCCCGTGGCCTGCCCGGTGACGTTCATCTCCGCCTCGTCCACGAGGGCGGAGAGGCGGGCCCGGCGCCACGCGAAGAACGCCACGGCGGCGGCGAGGATCCCGGCCAGGACCACGAGGATCCACGCGAACGGCGCCGGCTTGGCACGCAGCGCCAGGAGCGAGACCACGAGGAAGGGGAGGGAGGCGAGCGCTGCCAGGCGTACCAGGATGGCACCGGGCGCGTTGGCCAGGCGGATCAGTTGTCCAATGCCGCGTTCGTTCATCCCCTCGTACAACGCACGTGGGGCCCACGGTGTTCCATATGGGATCATTGAGGGCAGTTACCGCCCCAAAGGACCTCAGTGATTCCCAACCCTGCACTTCTGGGCACCATCACGCCCGCGCGCACCGCACCCTCGCTGCTGCGCAACTTCTGCATCATCGCGCACATCGACCACGGCAAGTCCACGCTCGCCGACCGGATGCTCCAGCTCACCGGCGTGGTGGAGGCCCGCCAGATGCGCGCCCAGTACCTGGACCGCATGGACATCGAGCGGGAGCGCGGCATCACCATCAAGTCGCAGGCCGTGCGCATGCCCTGGCAGGTGGGGGAGACGGCCTACGCGCTCAACATGATCGACACCCCCGGCCACGTGGACTTCTCCTACGAGGTCTCCCGCTCGCTCGCCGCCTGCGAGGGCGCCGTGCTGCTGGTGG
>CAZTOM010000046.1:0-11703 GCA_964615555.1 uncultured Actinomycetaceae bacterium | reverse complement strand
GCTGCAGCCGCTTGTAGACGGTGGCGAAGTTGGTGAGCATGCCGCCCAGCCAGCGCTGGTTCACGTACGGCATCCCCACGCGCTGCGCCTGGGTGGCCACGGCCTCCTGGGCCTGCTTCTTGGTGCCCACGAAGAGGATGGTGCCGCCGTGGGCAACCGTCTCCTTCACGAAGTCGAAGGCGCGGTCGATCCCGGCGAGCGACTCCTTCAGGTCGATGATGTAGATGCCGTTGCGCTCAGTGAGGATGAAGCGCTTCATCTTGGGGTTCCAGCGGCGGGTCTGGTGTCCGAAGTGGACGCCGGACTCGAGGAGCTGGCGCATGGTAACGACGGCCATGGCACGTCCTTCCGGTGCGGGACCGCGCGGGTCCGCACTCATCTGGGGCCGCGAACGGCCCGGTTTTCACGGTTTGTTGTGTGGGTGGCGGGTGCCACCCGATCCTGGTGCCGGCGGTACGGGACGCTCCTCCATCTCGCGATGGTGGGGACCGTTGCCCCGTGCCCGGCCCTGGGGCCGCCTGCTGGCACGCGTAGTCAACCTCGCGGTTGCGCCTGCCATCCTAGCCGACGACGCCCCCCTCCCGCTCCTCCCACCCCTCCCCCGCGTGCGACTCCCGTCACGTCCGGCGCGCTCCCCTCCACAGGCGCATCCTCGTCCACAGGCGCATCCCTCCCCATACGCGCATCCCGTCTACGAGTCGCATCCCTCTCCACAGGCGCTCCTGCTGCAGCGCTCTCCCCAGCCTGCCCGCTCCTGCGCCCGCCACCCTCGCCACTGCGTCAGGCTCATCCCATGCCCGCCCGCCTCGCCGTCCTTCCCTCGCTCACCCTCGCACTCTCCCTCGCCCTCCTGCCCGTCCCACCCGACGACGGCGCCCCGCCCCCTCCCGCCGCCTCGCCAGGGTCGGGCACGTCTGCCGCCACCTCGCCAGGGTCGGGCACGTCTGCCGCCATCTCGCCAGGGTCGGGCACGTCTGCCGCCACCTCGCCATGGTCTCGCGCGTCTGCCGCCTCCTCGGCGCGGTACGCGTGGCCCACCGGGGGTCCGGTCTCCGTGCTGAGGCCCTTCGCCACACCGCCGGTGCCGTGGGCCGCGGGCCACCGGGGTGTGGACCTTGAGCTCCCGGCGGGATCCCCGGTGCTCGCAGCCGGGGAGGGTGAGGTGGTGTTCGCGGGAAACCTGGCCGGGCGCGGCGTGGTCTCGGTCGGGCACACGGACGGGCTGCGCACCACCTACGAGCCCCTCGAGCGCGCGGTCTCCCGCGGGGAGAGGGTACAGCGGGGGCAGGTGATCGGGTACCTGGTGGAGGGGCACTGTGAGGTCGGCTGCCTCCACTTCGGCGCCCGGACGGGCCCCGATGCCTACATTGACCCGCTCACGCTGTTCACGCACGCGGCAGTACGGCTGGTCCCCGTGGACACGCCCGTACACACCGGCCAGGCAGGTGGCAGTTTCCTCCTGGACCTCAGGCTCGCGGATGGGCCTGTGTGAAGGCCGCGCGCAGCCGCTCCGGGGTGACGTGGGTGTAGCGCTGGGTGGTCTGCATGGAGGAGTGCCCGAGGAGTTCCTGCACGGTGCGCAGGTCTCCGCCGCCCTCGAGGAGGTGGGTGGCGGCCGAGTGCCGCAGGCCGTGCGGGCCGAGGTCCTTCACCCCGGCGCGGGCGGTAAGGCGGTGGAGGGAGGCCCGTAGGGTGCGGGGATCGAGCCGGCCACCGCGCGCGCCGAGGAAGAGGGCGCTCCCGGACGCATCGGTGAGGAGCTCCTCGCGCCGGGCGAGCCATGCCACAAGTGCGCGGCCGGCTGGGGCCCCGAAGGGGACCACCCGCTGCTTGTTACCCTTGCCGTGCACCCGGACGGTGCGCCGCTCCAGATCGACGTCGCGCCGGTCGAGGCCCACCAGTTCGCCGATGCGGAGGCCCCCGGCGTAGGTGAGTTCGAGGGCGGCCCAGTCGCGCGTGGCGGTGGCGGGGGCGGCCTCGGCCTCGGCCTCGGATCGCGCGTGGTCCAGGAGGTGGGCGGCAGCCTCGGCAGTGAGGACGGTGGGGATCTCGCTGCGCGCCTTCGGGGAGGCGAGCCGGGCGGCCACGTCCTTCTCGATCCGACCGCTGCGCGCGGCCCACGTGGAGAAGGTCCGGGCGGAGGCGGCGCGCCTTGCCACCGTGGCGCGCGCAAGGCCGGCGGAGGTGGCCTCCGCGAGCCACGCCCGCAGGGCGGGCAGGGTGAACTCCGCGGGGTCGCCGGAGGTGGCGCCCTCGCCCCAGACGAATCCGAAGAGGGAATCCAGGTCCGCGCGGTAGGCGGCCAGCGTGTGCTCGGAGCGGCCGCGTTCGAGCGCGAGGTGCTCGCAGAACGCATCGAGGGTGGCGGCCAGGTCCATCTCCTCAGGATGTCATGCGGGCCCACCGCTCCCCCACGCGACGCACCCGGCCCGCGATGTGGAGGCTCCCGAGCGCCGTGAGCACCTCGGTGGACGACAGCCCGCTGGTGCGCACGATCGAGGTGAGCGTGGCACTTGCCCGGGCGGGGAGGGCATCGAATACCCGTGAGTCGAGCGGGTCAAGGCCGTCGAGGAGCCCGGGTTGGACCTCGCGGACCCCCGCAGGCAGGCCCTCCCCGGCAGGACTGGCGAGCTCGAGGACGTCCTCCAGCGAGGTGAGGCACACGGCCTTGCCCTCCCGCAGGAGCTGGTGGCAGCCGGCGGAGGCGGTGGACGTGACGGGACCCGGCACGGCGCCGAGGGGACGCAGTAGTTCCACGGCATGGTTCGCCGTCGAGAGGGCGCCGGAGCGCAGCCCGGCCTCCACCACCACGGTGGCGGCTCCCAGGGCGGCGATCAGGCGGTTGCGGGCGAGGAAGCGGTGGCGGGTGGGAGCAGCCCCGGGGGCGAGCTCCGCCACGACCGCCCCGCTCTCCATGAGCTCCGCCAGCAGCCGCTCGTTGCCGGCCGGGTAGAGCCGGTCCGCCCCGCCCGCGAGCACGGCCACCGTGCCGGCAACGGCCGGGACCCCGAACAGTGCGGTGGGCGGGCCTGGCTGCGAGGTGGGTGGGCCTGGCTGCGCGGTGGGTGGGTCTGGCTGCGCGGTGGGCGGGCCTGGCTGCGAGGTGGAGTAGAGAGGTCCGCCGCCGGCGCCGAGGGCGCCGCGGTGGGCGGCGGCGTCGATGCCGTAGGCACCTCCGGAGACCACGGACCATCCCGCCTCCGCGAGCCCGAAGCAGATCTCGCGTGCCACGCCCTCTCCGTAGCGGGTGGAGGCGCGCGAGCCCACCACCGAGACCGCGGGAGGTCCGACCTCCGAGCCGGGGAGGCGTCCGCCGCCACGGACCCACAGGGCGTGCGGGGCGGCGGGGCCGAGGTCGTCCAGGGCGGAGGGCCACTCGGGGTCCCCCGGGATCACGAGGCGCCCGCCGAGGCGGGCGAAGGAGGCGAGGTCGCGCTCGGGGTCGAGGTCGTGGAGGCGGGGGGCCCACCTCTCCACGCAGGCGCGCGGTGAGGGCGGGAGTGCCTCGGGGCGTGGTTCGTTGGCCCGGAGCCAGCCGAGCGCCCCGGTGGCACCGAGCTGCGCGATGGCGGTTCCGGCATGGATGTCACCGGGCTCGGTGATGCGGGACCAGGCGGCGCGGGCGAGGCGCTCCTCGGCCCTTGAATCGGTCTCAGGCATGGGCGTCTCCCAGTCTCAGGGTGGTGGCGAGGGCGAGGTGGTCGGGTCGGGGCCGGGCCTCCCCGGCGAGGTCGGCGAGGGTCCATGCGAGGCGGAGCACGCGGTCCAGGCCCCGCATCGTGAGGTCGCCGGAGTCCACGAGCCTCTCCAGGCCCCGGCGTGCCGCCGGCTCGGGGAGCCGGTCGGGGTCGCGCAGCCAGGTGCCGGGAGCGCCGCCGTTCACGGACCACGGCAGCCCGGCGAAGCGCGAGCGCTGCCGCTCCCGGGCGAGGCGGACCCGGGCGGCAACGGCGGCGGAAGACTCTCCCCGCTCCGCCACGGCCGCCATGGCGCGGGTGACGCGGGGAACGGGGAGCAGGATGTCCATCCGGTCCAGTAGGGGCCCGGAGAGCCGGCCGAGGTAGCGTCGCCTCTCCCCGCCCCCGCAGGTGCACCTCGCCCCCGAGAGCCCACAGGGGCACGGGTTGGCGGCCATCACCAACTGGAAGCGGGCCGGGTAGCGGGCCGCCGCGTTGGCACGGTGGAGGACCACCTCACCGGACTCGAGGGGCTGGCGCAGGGTCTGCAGGACAGCGGTGGCAAACTCCGGGGCCTCGTCCAGGAAGAGCACCCCGCAGTGGGCCTTGGACACAGCGCCGGGGCGTGGCACCCCGGATCCGCCGCCCACGATCGCGGCGCGCGAGGCCGTGTGGTGGGGAGCCTCGAAGGGCGGGCGGCGCACGAGCCCGTCCCCGGGCACGAGGGTTCCCGCGAGGGAGTGCACCGAGGTGACGGTCACCGCCTCGGCATCGTCCAGCTCGGGCAGGATCGTGGGCAGGCGGCTCGCGAGCATCGTCTTCCCCGCGCCTGGCGGCCCCTTGAGGAACAGGTGGTGGCTTCCGGCGGCCGCCACCTCCAGGCCGAGTCGCGCGTGGTCCTGCCCCACGACGTCCGCCAGGTCAGCGCCGTCGTCGTCAGGGCGGGCCGGGACGGGGAGGCGGACGGGGAGCGGGACCGCGGGCGGGAGGTGGGCGGCGAGGCCGTAGAGTCCGAGCACCTCGCCCAGGTGCGCGGCACCCACCACCTCGGCGCCGGGCACCAGTGAGGCCTCCTCGCGGTTGCCGAGCGGGACCACCACCCGGGGGTGGCCGGACGCAACGGCGCGCGCCACCATGGGCAGGATCCCGCGCACCGGGTGGAGGCGCCCGTCCAGTCCGAGTTCGCCCAGGTGGACGGCGGACTCCGCCTGCTGGCGGCCCGGCAGGCGTCCGGTGGACACCACGGCCAGGGCAAGGGCGAGGTCGAAGGCGCTGCCCGACTTCGGCATCGCCGCCGGGGAGAGGTTCGCGACCACCCGGCGCGCGGGCAGGGACATGCCGCACGAACCAAGGGCCGCGCGCACCCGCTCGCGAGCCTCCCCGAGTGCGGCGTCCGGCAGGCCCACGATCCGGAAGGTGGGCAGGCCCTCGGAGAGCTGGGCCTCCACCTCCACCACGTGGCCCTCGATCCCCACGAGGCCCACGGCCAGGGTGCGTCCGAGGTTCACGACTGCACCCCCACCACGTGCTCGACGACGGGTGCACCCTGCCGCTGGAGGGTCACCGCCACCACGTCGATCCGGATGCCCCCGCGGTGGGGGTGCTCGGCGAGCCAGGCGCCCACCAGCCGGCGCAGGCGGGCGAGCTTGGTGGGCGTGATCGACTCCAGGGGGTGGCCGCAGGCGAGGCCCTGGCGCGTCTTGACCTCCACGAAGGCGAGGGTGCCTGCGGGGTCCACGGCCACGATGTCCAGTTCACCGCCCGGGCCGCGCCAGTTGCGGGCGATCAGGTGGTAGCCGGATTCGATGAGGTGGCGGGCGGCGAGCCTCTCGCCGTAGGCACCGACGGCCTGGGTTCTCACGGTCATGGTGAGAGCCTGCCGCTGGCCACCACCGGGAGTGCGGGGCCGGGCGAAACCTGTGGAGGGCGGTGCGCGAGCGCGACCTGTGGATAGCGGTGCGCTGGGGGCCGGGAATGGCTAGAGGGCGATCTCGGGCCGGTTGAGTTCCTCGATATTGACGTCCTTGAACGTCACCACGGACACGGACTTGACGAAGCGGGCGGAGCGGTAGACGTCCCAGACCCACGCGTCGGTGAGCTTGAGCTCGAAGAAGACCTCTCCCCCGGCCGTGCGCGGCTTGATGTCCACCTGGTTGCACAGGTAGAAGCGCCGCTCGGTCTCCACCACGTAGCTGAACAGGTTGGACACGTCGCGGTACTCGCGGTACAGGTCCAGTTCGAGGGTGGTCTCGTAGTTCTCGAGTTCTTCGGCGCTCACGACCCCATCATGCCACCGGACGCGAGGGGGACGTGGGAGGCCCGGCCACACCGGGCAGGCGCCACGAGCGGCGGTGGTGCTCGCACGGACCGAGCCGGCCGAGGGCGTCCAGGTGCACGGCCGCGCCGTAGCCCTTGTGGGCGGCGAACCCGTAGCCGGGATCCACCAGCTCGCACATGTAGGCGTCCCGGTGCACCTTCGCGAGCACGCTGGCCGCCGCCACCACGGCGCAGCTCGCATCCGCCTTCGGGCGCAGCACCACCTGCGGGAAGTCCAGGTGGGGCAGGTGGAGGTCCAACAAGGTGGCCTCCAACCAGTTGTGGGTCCCGTCCAGGATGGCGGCGGTGGGCCGGGGCGCTCCGGCGGCAGCGAGCACACCGAGGGCCCGGGAGGCGGCGGCCCGCAGGGCGGCCACGATCCCCCACTCGTCGATCTCGGCGGGGCTCGCCGCACCCACCGCGTGGGCGGCCACCCAGCTCCCCGCCTCCTGGGCCACCCGGGTCCGGTGGGTCGCAGGAACCAGCTTGGAGTCGCGCAGGTCCACGGGGAAGGTGGCGGGGGTGGCGCGTGTGACCACGGCAACACCCACGCACACCGGGCCGGCCAGGGCCCCCCGACCCACCTCGTCGATCCCCACGATCGCGTGGTGGTGGGTGAGGAGGGCCTCCTCGAGGTCGCGGCTCGGCAGGATCACGGATCGGGCACTCCCGCGAACGCCTCGACCTCCCCACCGATGTGGGAGAGCCGGTCGAACGGGTAGACGATGAAGGAGGCGCGCCCCTCCACCCGGCTCATGGGGATGAACCCCCCACCGGGCATCCCGATGTGCGCGCGCGAATCGCGCGAGTTCTGGCGGTTGTCCCCCATCACCCAGATGGAGTCGGCGGGGACCACCACCTCGAAGGGCACCTCGGAGGGCAGGACCCCCGGATCGAGGTACGTCTCGTCCACCGGGGTGCCGTTCACGGTGAGGCGGCCATCCTCCCCGCAGCAGGCCACGGTGTCCCCCGGCATCCCGATGATCCGCTTGATCATGTGCTCCCCGGCGTGCTGGGGCAGGATGCCGATGAACGTGAGGGTGTCCACCAGCAGCTTCTGGGCTCCGGTGGGCTGGTTGGCGGGCGGGGCCAGCCAGCCGCCCGGGTCCACGAACACCACGATGTCCCCGCGCCGCAGGTCCGAGGCGGAGCTCGCCATCTTGTTGACCACGATCCGGTCATCCACCATCAGCGTGGACTCCATGGACGGGGAGGGGATGAAGAAGGACTGGATGAAGAACGTCTTGACGATCACGGAGAGCGCGAGGGCCACCACCACCACGAGTGCGGTCTCCTTCAGGCAGCCGCCGCCGCGCCGCGGAGCCGGGGCGCGCGGTGCCGGCTCGGGCGCTGCCGGTTCGGGGACAGGCCGCGAGGTGGAGCCCGGGGTGGCGGAGGACGAACCGAGCGGGGGGCGCTCGGCGGGAATGAAGCTCTCGGGGAGCTCCTCGTCTCTGTCCGTCACCCAATCAGCCTACCTGTTGCGGATACCGCAGACCGCGCAGGGCTCGGGGGTGCCGGACACCGGAGCGGGGTCTCGCGGAACACCGGACCGCACTGGACCGGGCGTGCAGGGTTCGGGGGTGCCGGAGACCGGAGCGCGGTCGCCCGGAACACTGGACCGCGCCCTGCCCGGGAACGTCCGAACGGCGCCGGGCTGCGGGAGCCGGGCGCCGTTCGGGGTCAGGAGTGCTACTTCGCGGTGTTGTCCCGCTTCTCCTTGATCTTCGCGGCCTTGCCGCGCAGGTTGCGGAGGTAGTAGAGCTTGGCGCGGCGCACATCGCCGCGGGTCACGACCTCGATCTTGTCAACCGTGGGGGCGTGCACCGGGAAGATACGCTCCACACCCACGCCGAACGAGATCTTGCGCACAGTGAAGGTCTCACGCACACCCTCGCCGTTCCGGGCGAGCACGATGCCCTGGAAGATCTGGATACGGGACCGGGTCCCCTCCACCACCTTCACGTGCACCTTGACGGTGTCTCCCGCACGGAAGTCGGGGATGTCGCTACGCAGCGACGGGGCGTCCACATGGTCGAGCTTCTGCATGGTCTTTCCTCTACTCGCACGCGCCACCGGTCACGCACGCTTCCGCGGCCAGGAGCCGCCATCGAAAAGGGGTGACGTACCACGATCTGGTTGGCGTCCACCCCGGAGGCAGTGGGCGCCTCCCGGCCAAGGGCCGCGGGGCACGTGCCGGACTAGTCTGCCACAGCGCCGGAGGCGGACTCCAGCGGGGAGATGGCCCACACGGCGTCATTCATGTCACGTCCGCCCACGGAGAAGTGGCGGGTGCCGCGCCGCTCGAAGCCGCAGCGGCCGTAGAACCGCTGGGCCCGCCGGTTGCGGGCGTTCGTGCCGAGCCACACGGCGGACAGGGCCTCCCCCTCCACCCGCACGGCTGCGAGCGCCTCGAGGGTGGCGGACATCAGGGCGCGACCCAGCCCGTTGGAGTGGAACTGGGGCCGCACGTAGATCTTGGAGAGCTCGGCGGTGGGCCGCTCCGGGACCACGGCCGCCACATCTGCCGCGTAGGGGGCCTCATCCGCGGTGCGCGGCAGTACGGAGAGGGTGTAGCCGGCGGCCTCCTGGGAGCCCTCGTACTCGCCCACCACCACCAGGTAGCGCGCGGGGTCTGTGAGGTACTCCCCGAAGCGCTCCACCGTGAGGTGCTCGGCGATGAACGCGGCCACCGCCTCCTCCTCCAGCTCCGGTGGGCAGGCGAGCGGGAACGTGGCCGCCGCGAGCGACGCAAGGCGGGGCGCGTCGTCGGAAGTGGCGGGACGGATGGTGAGGCGGGAGAGGCCGGCGGGGGTGAGCCCCCACCCGAGGCGGGCCAGGACCTCGTGGTCCCCCTTCACCACCTGCTCCGGCGCGAGGGCGGCCAGCATGTCCGGACGGCGGGCGGCGGTGCGCTCAAGGGCGCGGTCACGGCGCCAGCGGGAGATGTTCGCGTGGTGGCCGCCGAGCAGCACCTCGGGCACCTCGAGGCCGCGCCAGCGCACAGGCCGGGTGTAGACGGGGTACTCGAGCAGGCCGGCTGCGCCGTGGGACTCCTCCTCGAGCGAGGCGGGATTGCCCACCACGCCGGGCAGGAGGCGCGCCACCGCCTCCACGAGCGCGAGCGCGGCCACCTCGCCGCCGTTGAGCACGTAGTCGCCGAGGGAGTACTCGATCGTCTCCACGCGCTCGGAGAAGTGCTCGGCCACGCGCGCGTCGATGCCCTCGTAGCGGCCGCAGGCGATCACCAGGTGGTCCGCGCCCGCCAGGTCCTCCACCATGCGTTGCGTCAGGGGGATTCCCGACGGCGTGGGGAGGGCCAGCACCGCGCGTGGCTCCTGGCCCGGGGTTCCGTCGGGACGGGCCGGAGCGGCGCAGTGGGAGATCCCGGCGGCGAGGGTGTCGTCGATGGCCCGGCCCCACACGTCCGGCTTCATCACCATGCCCGCTCCCCCGCCGGCCGGGGAGTCGTCCACGGTGCGGTGGGGATCGTTCGTCCAGGTGCGGAGGTCGTGGATCTGGAGGCGGAGTGGGCCGTCCGTGCCGGCCGCGCGCCCGATGAGGGAGAGCTCGAGGGGGGCCAGGTAGTCCGGGAAGATCGAGAGGATATCGATCCTCATCTCACTCCTCCACCTCCCCGTCGAACAGGCCGCCGGGTGGGTCCACCACCACGCCGTCTGCGGAGACCTCCGGCACGAGCGCGGAGACGAAGGGGACGCGCACGAGGCCGCGGTCCGGGGTGCGCACCACGAGGAGGTCCTGGGCTGCGCCGGTCTCGATGTCCGCGACCACGCCCAGCTCCTGTCCCGTGGTGTCGCGCACCGGCAGGTCCTTCAGCTCGTGGAGGTACCACTCGTCCTCCGCCTCCTCCCACTCCTCCGTCTCGATGGAGAGCTCGGTGCCGCGCAGCGCCTCCGCGCCGGTGCGGTCCGTGACCTCCTCGAAGAGGAGCTGCCAGGCATCCCCGGTGTTGCGCACCTGCGCGATCGTGAGCTCCGGGTGCGTGGGCGAGTCCGTGTCCAGGACCACCCCGGGCTGGAAGCGGAGGCCGGGGTCATCGGTGCGGACGTTGAGCTTCACGTGCCCCCTGAGGCCGTGGGCACCCGCGATCGTGGCGACGGTGAGATCCATACCGGCGATTATCGCAGGGCCCCGGCAGAGGTGGTGCCGGGGCCCTGGTCGCGGGTGGGTGCGGGTGCGGGCTCGGGTGGGTGCGGGTGCGGGCTCGGGTGCGGGCTCGGGTGGCGCGCGGGTCAGGGCGCGAGGTCGAGGACGAGCGTCCCGGGGACCCCGTCCTCAGAGTGGCCGGTGGTCCACACGGCCACCGTGTCATGACAGGCGGTGCCGGTGAAGAGCGAGGTGTTGTTGGACTGGGGGGAGCCCCCCAGCTCGATCCACCACGGCTCGCCACCGCCCCGCGGGACCACGAGGAGGCCGGCGTCCCCGGCACCCACCACCAGATAGTTCTCGGTGAGTTGGACATCCGTGACGGTGGTCTCGAAGGTCCACGCCCGCGCCTCGCCGCCCTCCACGAGGATGGCTGCGCCGGTCAGGTCCTCCACGTTCGTGAGGCCGATCGCCCCGGCGAGGATGGAACCCTCCTCCATGTGGGCATCGACCTCGGGGGCCCAGTTGGCGCCCGGTCCCCCGCCCAGGACCACTGCGGGTCCCGAGACCTCCGGCTCAGGGATGAGGATGCGCAGGACCCACTCGCCCTCGAGGGTGCGCTCCACCCCGCGCAGCGGAGAGTCGAGGTGGGTGATTCCCGCGAGCCCCATCCCGGGCAGCCAGAAGTTGTCCCCGAGATCGGTGAGTTCCCCGCCGGCGAGCGGGACCTTCAACATCCCGCCGCACGGGCCGACACCGGAGCCGTCACAGGTGGGAAGGTAAGCGTTCTCGGCGTCCACGAGCGGGGCGAGCGGGAAGGAGAACTCGGCGAGTCCGGCGGTGGCACTGTCTGCCAGCCCCCGCGCGGCGGAGTCCTGTGGTCCGGCGGCGAGGAGTGACCACTCATCGCCATCGGGGTTGTTGTGGATCCACGCCACCGTGCCATCGGGCGCGGCGGCGAAGCCCCAGTTGTTCATGCCCACTCGGGTGTCCGGGAGGGAGATCTCCCGGCCGTCCACGGTGTAGCCCGAGGGCGCGTCCGCATCGGGCACGATGGGGCCGAGCGCCACCGTGGAGCCGAGTGGGTGGGCGGCGAGCACCTCACCGTCGCACGTGACGCCGAGGACCTGGAGGCCGGAGGGATCCTGTGGGTCGATCGCGTAGGCGAGGATCTGGTAGCCCTCGCCCTCGACACCGGTGCGTAGGCCCGTGGCGTCCACCACGCCCATGCCGGGGACGGGCTCGCCGTCGGGGAAGTTCAGGGTGGGGAGCGTATCCGACCACGCCTTCTCAGGGGGTGGGGCCTCGGTGGGCTCCGGGCTCGGCTCGGGCTCGGTGGTGGGCTCCGAGCTCGGCTCGGTCGGGAGTTCCGTCGGAGGTGCCTCCTCGGTGGGCGAGGCGGTCACGGGGGGCGCGGTGGTGGGTGCCTCTGGCGGCGAATCGGGGGTACAGGCTGCGAGTGCGAGGACGGCGGTTGCGACGACGACGGGGAGCCTTCTCATGGTGACCTCCTGGTGCCTCCAGCATCCCGCGTGCGGGCTCGCGCACGTGTCATCCCGCGGAGTGAGGGCCCCCTCCGCCCCACGGCCCAGGAGGTCCCAGA
>CAZTOM010000045.1:0-11832 GCA_964615555.1 uncultured Actinomycetaceae bacterium | reverse complement strand
TTCTCAGTCCTGCACGTCCAGGAGTTCGGGTGGGAGCCGGTCGGCGCCCTTGACCCCCACGAGGATGCGGCGGTCCACCCGGTCGCGCTCGCGCAGGACGGTGAGCGCGCCGTCGGCCTCGAGGATCACTCCGCCCACATCGTCCACGTTCCGCACCCCTGCCCGGCGCAGGGCCACCCACAGCTCGGCGGGCCGCACGCCGTGGCGTGCCAGCTCGGCGTGGTCCACAAGGCCGCCCACCATCACCACGGCTGCGCGCACGCCGCGGCTCCGCCGCTGGAATCGGGGATGCTGGCGGATCCGGTCCAGGCCCGCCTCGAGGGAGAGGAGGGTGACCAGGGCGATGAGCCCGCCCACGAGGGTGGGGCTGTTGCCCAGCATGGACCGGCCCAGCACCGCCCCCAGCACCACCGTGAGCGCGAACGCGAACGCGGTGTTGGTGGTGCGAAAGTGGCGCCACCACAGGGAGATCACCCCGGCGAACACGAAGTAGATGGTGGCCGAGGCGATCACCACGCCGAGCGCGCCCCAGGGGGTGATGCCGATCTGAAACCAGAGATCGTTCATGCTGCTCATGGACCAATCCTCTCGCGTACCCGGCAGTGCGTTGGGCGGGTAGCATCGGCGCGTGACCTCCCGAAACCGTGCGCAGGCCGCGGCGCGCAACGCCGGGCTCGGCGTGGTTGTGGGGATCCACCGGATGCCGCCACGTGCCCCCGGTTGGCTGACGATCCTCCTGATCGGCGCGTTCCTCGCCGCCGGCGTGGCGCTGACTGCTGCTGCGGGGGAGTGGGCCGGGTTGGCGGCCTGGTTGGCCGTGATGGGAGTGGTGGCAGCCGCGAGCTTTCTGGTGAGCCTGCGCGGAGCACTCGTGGTCTGTGAGGGCGGCGTGATGGTGGGCACCCTGCTCCCCGTCTACCAGGAGCTCGGGGCCGCCCGCTGGGAGCAGGTGGACGTCCCCTCCCTGCGCTTCTACCGCCGCGGCCCGAATCCACCTGCGGTCCAGGCGCTGCACTACCGGGTGTTCAACCGGATGCGGGTGGAGTCCTCCCGGGTGCGGGTCTCGCTCTCCTTTCTCGGGCCCATTCCCCCGGAGGTGCCCGTCAGGCTGCACCAGGCGGTCCACCGCCGGGTCTTCGGGATGGAGCCACCCCAGGTGGCTGGGGCGCCCGGCACCCTGTGGGTCTTCTCCTGCGGGGAACGTGCCCGCCCCGCGCTCGCCCAGCAGCTCACGGATGCGATCGCGCGCGCCACGGCGTACGGGCCCGCGCGCATCGAGGCCCAACTTGCCGAGGTGGTCCCGATCCCGGGGGAGCGGCCGGCGTACTACGCCGCCCGGATTCCGGGCGACAGGTAGGACGCCGCCCGGCACGGCCGGAGCGATGCTAGTTCGAGCCCGTCACCAGCTCGCTGGGATCCAGCGCGGTGACCCCGCCATCCAGCCCGAACACGCGGCCGAACCCGTCCGCGATCATCACGTTCTCCGCCAGGCGGGAGCGGTTCGCCGAACGGCAGTACAGGGCGTAGGTGCCCTCCTTGTCCAGCGCCGCGATCTCGCTCGCGAACGCGGGCGATTCCACGTTGATGTTGATCGCCCCCGGTAGGTGGCCGGCGGCGAACTCCTCGGGGGTGCGCACGTCGATCACGGTCACCCCCTCCTGCTGGACCGCGGCTAGGAAGATATCCGAGTTCACGTGCCCGGCCAGCGTGCTGGTGTCCATGGTGGACACACCCGCCTGCGCAGTCGGAGTGGTGGCGGCCCCGCCACAACCGGAGAGCGCAACCGCAAGCACGAGCGCCGCGCCCGCCAGGGCGGAGCGAACAGGTGACATCCTCATGGTCACACCATACCCCGAGGGGTATCCCCGTACCGAATCCGATGGCCGCGCCCGCAACCGCACCTCACCCCGCCCCCGCGCGGGTAGCGTGGGGGGATGAGCGCGAGCAGTGTTCCGACCGTGGTGGTGGGCGAGGCCCTCATCGACATCGTCACACCCCCCGACGGCGAGCCCGCCGAGCACGTGGGCGGCAGCCCCGCGAACGTGGCCAAGGGCCTCGCGCGGCTCGGCCACCCCGTCCAGCTCGCCACCCACATCGGCCAGGACGCCCGCGGAGGCCGCATCGCCGCCGAACTCGGCGCCGACGGCGTCCGGCTCACCCCCGGCTCGCTCGCCGCGCAGCGCACCCCCACCGCCAGCGCGCACTTGGACGCCTCGGGGGCCGCCACCTACGAGTTCGACCTCGCCTGGCGCCTCGAGCCCCACCTCCCCATTCCCGACGGCGCCGCCCACCTCCACACCGGATCGATCGCCGTCACGCTGGACCCGGGTGCCACGGCGGTGCGCCGGCTGGTGGAGCGGGCGCGCCAGGGCGCCACTATCTCCTACGATCCCAACGCACGTCCGGCCATCATGGGGGACGTGGCCCAGGCGCGGGCGCAGGTGGAGGTGCTCGCCTCCTTCTCCGACGTGGTCAAGGTCTCCGATGAAGACCTCGCCTGGCTCTACGGCCCCGAGGCCGGCGCGGACCCGGTCCGCATCGCCCGGCAGTGGACCCGAGGCGGGCCCCCGCTCGTGGTCGTCACCCGCGGCGGCGAGGGTGCCATCGCGGTGGCCGGGGGAGAGGCGGAGTCCTTCCCGCCCGCCCCCGTGGACGTGGTGGACACGGTGGGGGCGGGGGACTCCTTCATGGCGGGCCTCATCTCCGGCCTGCTGGACGCCGGACTGCTGGGCGGGCCCGAGGCGAGGGAGCGCCTCCGGGGAACGTCGCTCGCCCAGGTGAGACCCGCCGTCGTGAGGGCACTGCGGGCGGCCGAGGTGACGGTCTCGCGCGCCGGGGCCAACCCGCCCACGCGCACCGAACTGCCGGCCGAGGCGCAGTAGCCCGCGCACCCACCGCACGGAGCAGAACACCAGGCGGGGGGTGCCGCACCTGGCGGCGCGGCGCACCGGCCCTCAGGAGAAGAGTTCGGAGATCTCCTGGATGGTCTCCTCGCCGAGGTCCTCCTGCGCGCCGGACGCGTTCTGGATGACCTGCGCGGTGGAGGTGGCGCCCGCGATCACGGAGGCCACGCCCGGCTGGGCGAGCAGCCACGCGATGGAGACGAGGGCCATGGGCTCACCCACGCGGGCGCAGATCTCGCGGTAGGCGTCGAGCTGCTCCCAGTCCACGTCGTCCAGGAGGTGGGGCTTCTGGCGGGTGATGCGGCCCTCACCGCTGCTGGCGCTGTACTTGCCGGTGAGCAGGCCGTTGTAGAGCGGGAAGTAGGGCAGGAAGCCGATGTTGCGCTCCACGCACTCGCCCAGAAGCTCGCCCTCCACCTCGCGGTTGAGGAGGGAGTACTCGTTCTGGCCGGAGACGAAGCGCAGGCCGTCCTCGCGGGTGGAGGCGGCGTCGTCGGCCTCGCGGAGCTGGTCCGCGGAGAAGTTGGAGTGCCCGATCTGGCGGACCTTGCCCTCGGCCACCAGGTCCGCGAGCACGCCGAGCGTCTCCTCGATCGGCACCTCCGGGTCCGGCTCGTGGAGCTGGTAGAGGTCCACGTAGTCCGTCTGGAGGCGGCGCAGCGAACCCTCGATCGCGGCGCGGATGTAGGTCTCCCCGCCGCGCGGGCCCTTGTCCTCCATGCCTGCGGGGGCCTTGCCCTTCAGGCCCCACTTGGTGGCGATCTGCACCTGGTCGCGGCGGTGGCGCAGGGCCACACCCATGAAGGTCTCGGACATGCCGGGCTCGGAGCCGTACATCTCCGCGGTGTCGAAGAAGGTGATGCCCGCATCGATCGCGGCGTGGATCACGCGCGTGGAGGCGTTCTGCTCCACCGTGGGGGAGGCCGGGCGGGAGAAGTTGTTGCAGCCCATACCCACTCCGGAGATGACCAGATCGGAGGAGCCAAGCGTGCGCGGTGCAATCGGGGTAGCCATTCCCCAACGCTAGTTCGCTTCCGGGGTGCGTGCACGCGCCATGGCGCCAGATGCCAGTGAGGAGTCGTCTCAAGACAATCCGTATGTCCCTTGACACAGTATGTAGTACATCTACTACATTTGATCGCATGAGCACACAGACACCTGCTCCTGTCATCGAGGTTTCGGGCCTCCAGATGGCCTACGGGGACAACCTGGTCCTCGACGGCATCGACCTCACCATCCACCGCGGCGAGGTGGCGGTGCTGCTTGGCCCCAACGGCGCGGGCAAGACCACCACCGTGGAGATCCTCGAGGGCTTCCGCCAGCGCTCCGCCGGCCACGTGAGCGTGCTCGGGGTGGATCCCGCCCACGCCACGGAGGCGTGGCGGGCACGCGTGGGGATCGTCCTGCAGTCCTGGCGGGACCATGCCAGTTGGAAGGTGCGGGAACTCATCGACTACCTGGGCGCCTACTACGCCCCCTACTCCACGCCCACCACTGCCCGGCCCTGGCCCACCGCCTCGCTCTTGGAGACCGTGGGGCTCGCGGGGGAGGCGGAGAAGAGGGTCTCGCAGCTCTCCGGGGGACGCCGGCGCCGCCTGGATGTGGCTGCCGGGCTCGTGGGACGCCCCGAGCTGCTGTTCCTGGACGAGCCCACCGCCGGCTTCGACCCGATCGCGCGCCGGGACTTCCACGATCTGATCCTGTCCCTGGCGGACCTGGACACCACGATCCTCATGACCACCCACGATCTGGACGAGGCGTCCAAGGTGGCGGACCGCATCCTCATCCTCGCGGACTCCCGCATCGTGGCGGACGGTTCGCCGGACGAGCTGCGCCGCCGCGAGTTCGGAGCCGCGGAGATCCGCTGGTCCGACGGCGAGGCCCTCCACGTCCACGCCACCGAGGACCCCACCACCTTCCTCCGCGGTATCCTCGCCGATCCGGCCGCCCGTGTGGAGGACCTCGAGGTCCGCCGCACCTCCCTCGAGGACGTCTACATCGCCCTCGTCAACCAGGCCGAAGGTGTGAGCACCACCGGCCAGGAGCGGCTCCTGAAGCGCCTGCAGGACTCCATGAACACCACCACCGAGGAGGTCCCGGCATGACCGGCACGCCAACTCCCGTCCCGTCTACTCCGCCCGCGCCAACTCCCGTCCCGTCCGCCCCGCGTGTTCCGGGGGTCCCGAACCCGTCCTCCCCGACGGCGAGCCTCCCCTCCCGCCTCACCGTCGCCGTCCGCAACGGGTGGCGCCAGGCCCGGATCGAGATGAGGAGCTCGCTTCGCAACGGCGGATTCATCGGGCTGCTCATCACGCCGGCGATTGCGGTGGTGGTGGTCCTCGTGGGTGGCGGTGACCTGGACTCGACGGGCGTCTCGATCGCCCAGTACATCCTCCCCGGCCTCCTGGCCATGGGCCTCGTGGTTGGAGGCATGATGGGGCCGATGGCCGAACTCATGATGGAACGTGACGATGGCTCCCTGGTCCGCATGAAGGCCGTCCCGGGTGGCCTCCAGGGATACGTGTTCGGGAAGGTGTCCTCGCAGCTCGTGCAGAACCTGCTCGCCCTGGTCCTGATGTTCCTCGTGCTCGCAGTGTTCGAGCCAGTCCTCCTCCCGGGCAGCGCGGGCGACTGGTTGCGCTTCCTCACCTTCGTGCTGTTGGGCCTGTTGGCCACCATCCCGGTGGGGATCGCGGCAGGTAGCGCTGTCAGGAACGCCGCGCTCATGGTCATCCCGATGCTGCTGATCTATGGACTGGTGATCATCTCCGGGGTCTTCTTCCCCATCGCTGGTTTCGCAACATGGCTCCAGTGGATCGTCATGGTGTTCCCGGTGTACTGGCTCGGGATGGGGCTGCGCTCCGCATTCCTCCCCGCGGAGGCCGGTGCGGTGGAGATCGCGGGTTCCTTCCAGGTGGTGGAAGCGGCTGTGGTGCTCGGGATCTGGGCGCTCATCGGGCTCGTGCTCGCCCCAATCCTGCTGCGGCGCATGATCCGCGGGGTCTCCGGCGCCACGGTGGCCGAAGCCCGCGACCGCATGCTCTCCCGGGGGTACTGAATGTCCGAGGTCATCCACAACCGTATCGCCATGCTCCGCGCGGAGCGCGGCATCTCCCGGCGCGAGCTCGCGGAGGCGGTGGGCGTGCACTACCAGACCATCGGCTACCTCGAGCGGGGGGAGTACTCCCCCTCCCTCACGCTTGCCCTACAGATGGCGCAGTACTTCGAGGTGCCCGTGGAGGTGCTCTTCTCCCTGGAGCCCTTCCCACGCCTCGGCAGCGAGTAGCCCGGCCCGCCATCCCGCCCGGTCGGCCGGCCTGCCAGCCCGGCCCGACCCGGCTGCGCCAGCCCGCCAGCCCGGCCCGCCCGCCCCCACAGCCCGGCGCGTTCACCTGCGGTTCACCGCCGTAAGAGAACTCCCATCACCTCCTCACGATCACCTAACCCCACCCTCCTAACCTCGAAGCCATGCGGAGGCGGCAGGCACTCCGCAGGCCAGGCCCGCCGCTTCGGGCCACCCGGGGAGGGGAAGATGATTCTCTCGGAACTGATCGCGGGTCTTGCCGCACTTGCGCTCGCGGGCGCACTGGCCGGCCCCGCCGGGCGCAGGCTGCTGATCCGCCGCTACCGCCACGGCGCCCGCATCCGCGAGCTGCTCACGTGCGCCCTCGCCGCGCTCGGGATTGCCGCGGTGGCGTTCGCGTTCCTCCACCCGCACCCCCACCTCGATGCGGCCGTGGTGCCCGCCGCCCTCGTGCTGGTCCTCACCGCCGCCGTGGCCGCCCTCCTCACCCAGCGGATCGCCCCGCCGCCCGCGCCGGCCCCCAAGCGGGTCCTCGCGATCGGCGCGCACCCGGACGATCTCGAGCTCGCCTGCGGAGCCACCCTCGCCCGGCTCGTGGACACCGGCCACGAGGTCCACGCGATCGTCATGTCCCACGGTGCCGTGGGAGGAGACGCCTCCACCCGCCCCGCGGAGGCCCAGCGCGCCGCCAACTTCCTCGGCCTCGCCTCCATCGCCGTCCACGACCTGCCGGACACGAACCTCGAGCTGGTCCCCAACGAGCTCATCCGCACCATCGAGGCGGCCATCAACCGCACGGACCCCCACGTGATCCTCACCCACTCGATCCATGATCAGCACCAGGACCACCACGCCGTCCACCTGGCCACACTGCGCGCCGCCCGCCAGCACCACTCGATCCTGTGCTTCGAGTCCCCCTCCGCCACCCGCGAGTTCAACCCGGACGTCTTCATCGATGTGGCCGACTACACCGAGGTCAAGGTGGCCTCCGTGCTCACCCACAAGAACCAGGCAGGCAAGCCGTACATGACCCCGGACGTGGTGCGCGGCATCACGTCCTTCCGCGGCCGCCAGGCCAAGGCCGCCCACGCCGAGGGCTTCGAGGCCGTGCGCCTGCTCGTCACCGAATCAGGAGTCCTGTAGATGCGCATCATCGTCACCGGCCTCGGCGGCCCCGCCGGAACCGCCCTCGCCCGCCAGCTCGCCGCCCGCGGCATCCACGTGATCGGCACGGACATCGTGCCCACACCCACCGCGGAGCTCGTCCCCGAGTTCGTGCTCGGCCCCCGGGCCGACGACGCCGCCCACCTCCCGTTCCTCCGCCACCTCGCGGCCAGCTCGTCCGCCGACCTCCTCATCCCCACCGTCCAGGACGAGCTGCCCGCCGTGGCCGCCGCCGCCCCCGTGCTCGGCGTCCCCACCGTGATCTCACCCGCCGGGCCCGTGGGTATCGCGCAGGACAAGCTGCTCACCGCCTGGTGCCTCGAGGCCGCCGGCCTCCCGATCCCCCGCACCGGCACGCTCGGCACCGAGTCCTGGGCCCGTCCCCCATTCGTGGTCAAGCCCCGCGTCTCGCGCGGCGGGCGCGGGGTCCTCCTCGTCGACGGCGCCGCCCACCTCCCGCCGCTCACCTCCCGTGACGTGGTGCAGGACTTCGCGCCCGGTACGGAGTACTCACCCCAGGTCTACCGCTCGCAGATGACGGGCCGCACCGCCGTCGTCGTGCTGGAAAAGACGGCCCTGAAGCAGGGGCGGGTGGGCAACGCGGCCGCCGTCGAGCGGTTGGCGCCGGGGGAGGCCCCGGACGTGGCGGCGCTCGCGGCCGCCGCCGTGGAGGCGATCGGGCTGGTGGGGCCGGTGGACCTGGACATCCGCCGCATGGCCGACGGCCGGCCCGTGGTCCTCGAGGTCAACGCCCGGTTCGGTGCGAACAGCGAGCACGCCCCCGAGCTCCTCGCAGCCGTCCTCGGCGAGTACGCCCCGTCGCTCCCGGCGGAGGGCGTGCTGTACACCAGCTCGGGGGGAGTGCGATGAACCTGGTGGAGCTCTCGGTGATCGTGATGGCCGCGATCCTGGGCGTCCTCACGGTGATCCGGCTGGTCTTCCTGCCGCTGGCGGTGGTGCACGAGGTGCGTCACGGCCGTCGTCGGGAACGCGGGAGTGTGGGCGAGCTCGCGCGCATCCCGAGCGTGTCCGTGGTGGTGCCCGCCTACAACGAGGAACGCGTGCTGGAGGCGTGCGTCCGCTCGATCCTCGCCTCCGGCTACCCGGACTTGGAGGTGGTGGTGGTGGACGACGGCTCCTCCGACGCCACCGCGGTCATCATGATGCGGCTGGCCGGGGACCCCCGGGTGCGCGCCATCCGGCAGGTCAACGGCGGGAAGGGCTCCGCGCTCAACACCGGATTCACCGCCACCTCAGGGGAGTTCGTGCTGTTCGTGGACGCGGACGGCGTGTTCACGCCGGACACGATCCCGGAGATGCTGCGCGCCTTCACCCACGCCCGCGTGGGCGCCGTGTGCGGGGACGACGTCACCATGAACCTGGACCGCATCCAGACCCGCTTCCTCGCGCTCGTCTCCCACGTGGGCACGGGCATGGTGCGCCGGGCCCTGCACCTGCTCGGCTGCGTACCCGTGGTCTCCGGCAACTCCGGGGCCTTCCGCCGCACCGCGCTCCGCCACGTCTCCCAGAAGGGGCGCGGCCCGCTGCGCGAGGACACGATCGGGGAGGACCTCGAGCTCACGTGGCGCCTCCACCGCGCCGGCTGGGAGGTGGCCTACGCCCCACACGCCCGCGTGCTCGCCGAGTCCCCCTCCACCCTCACGGCCCTGTGGAAGCAGCGCACCCGCTGGGCCCGCGGCCTGCTCCAGTCCCTCGAGATCCACGACGACGCCGTGGGCTCGCGCCGCTACCGCGCCTTCGGTCCGTTCCTCCTCTACACGATCTTCTCCATGGTGGCCCTCCCGATCGTCCAGGTGATCTCGCTCGTGGGCCTCGCCATCGGCTTCGCGATCCGGCTGGCGCGCGGGGTCCCCGTGGTGGTGGACCTGCCCGGCGCCCTGTGGGCCTGGGTGGTGGGATCGCTCGCCTTCTCGGTGCTCCTGCTGGTGTTCTCGATCCTGCTGGACCGCCAGCCTGCAGACCTGCGCCACCTGTGGGCCGTGGTCCTGTGGCCGTTCTTCTCCGCGTTCCTCGGGCTCACCATGGTGAGGGCCGCCTGGCTGGAACTGGCCCGGAAGCCCGCGCAGTGGAACAAGCTCGAGCGCACCGGGGTGAACTCGTACGCGAGCATGGCTTCGCACGGCGGGAACGGCTCGTCCGTCGGGAACGGCCCGCCCGCCGGGGCCGGAGAGGTGGCCGCGCGTCTGCCTGCTGTGCCCTAGCAGGGCGTGGTGGACCGGCGCCAGGCTACGCGTCCAGCGCCGCGAGAGCCTCCCGCGCGGCCTTCGCCGGCACACCCCACCTATCGGCGGGCGCTGACCGCAGGGGTGCGCGCCCCGACCCGGGGCGGGAGTCATACACCCTGGCCCCGGGCTGGAGTCTCTCACCGAGGCCGGGGCTGGACTCACATCCCCCGGCCCCTAGGATTGAAGCGTGACCGTGAACTGGACCGCGTACGACGTTGCCCTCTTCGACCTGGACGGAGTCATCACCCCCACCGCCGAGCTGCACATGCGGGCGTGGGCGGAGATGTTCACCGCATTCCTCGAATCCCGGGGGATCACCGAGCCCTACACGGACGAGGACTACTTCTCCTACGTGGACGGCAAACCCCGCTACGACGGCGTTCGTTCCTTCCTCGAGTCCCGCGGCATCGACCTCCCGGAGGGGGACCCCACGGACGAACCCGCGGCAGAGACCGTGTGCGGGCTCGGCAACCGGAAGAACGAGGTATTCAACGCCGTGCTCGCCCGCGACGGGATCGCCCCCTACCCGGGCACGCTGACGCTGATGGACCACCTGGACGGGATCGAGATGCCCATGGCGATCGTCTCCTCCTCCAAGAACGCCCGCACCGTCCTCACCGCCGCCGGCCTGCTGGACCGCTTCCCGGTGATCATGGACGGCGTGGTGGCGGCTCGGGAGGGCATCCCCGGCAAGCCCGCCCCGGACACCTTCGTTGCGGCCGCCGCAGCCCTCGGGGCCACGCCGGGCTCCGCCGTCGTGATCGAGGACGCGGTCTCAGGAGTGGCGGCCGGACGGGCCGGCGGGTTCGGGCTCACGATCGGGGTGGACCGCGGCGCCGGTGCGGATGTGCTGCGCGAGGCCGGAGCGGACGTGGTGGTGGAGGACCTGGAGGTGCTCGCATGAGGCACCTGCACGAGGAGGACCCGCTCGACCGCAGCCGCTTCCCACTGGACGAGTGGCGGTTCGTGGAGCGCCAGCACTCCAACGAGGACCTGGGCACCACCGAGACGCTGTTCGCGCTCGGCAACGGCTACCTCGGTATGCGCGGCAACCCCGAGGAGGGGCGCGACGCGCACACCCACGGCACGTTCATCAACGGCTTCCACGAGACGTGGCGCATCCGGCACGCGGAGGAGGCCTACGGCTTCGCGAAGACCGGGCAGACGATCGTGAACCTGCCGGACACGAAGGTCATCAAGCTCTACGTGGACGACGAACCCCTCCTGCTGTCCGTGGCGGACCTCGTGGAGTACGAGCGCTCGCTGGACTTCCGCGAGGGAATGCTGCGCCGCCACATCGTGTGGCGCACCCCCTCGGGGAAGCTGGTGAAGATCGACACCACCCGGATGATCTCCTTCACCGAGCGGCACCTGGCGCTCATGACCATCGAGGTCACGATGCTGCAGGGCAACGCCCCGGTGGTCATCTCCTCCCAGATCATCAACCGGGCGGACGGGAGGGACGAGTACCACAAGCCCACGGACGAGGCCTCCGCCGAGTTCGACCCGCGCAAGGCCGCGGAGTTCGGGCGCCGGGTACTCGAGCCGCAGGGGGACTGGCACTCCGAGCGGCGCATGATCCTCGGCTACAAGGCGGCGCACTCCGGCATGACGATCGGTGTGGGCGCGGACCACGAGATCGAGACCGACAACCGGTACGAGTCCCTCATCGACACCGAGCCGGACGTCGGGAAGAAGGTCTACCGGATCGAGGCCACCGAGGGCGTCCCGATCCGCGTGACCAAGGCCGTGGCCTACCACTCCTCCCGCTACGTGCCGGTGCGCGAGCTCTTCGACCGCTGCCGCCGCACCCTGGACCGGGTGCGCGAGAACGGCTTCGAGTTCTACGAGGAGCAGCAGGCCATCTGGCTGGAGGACTTCTGGAAGGGCTCGGACGTCCGGATCGCCGAGCACCCCTCCATCCAGCAGGCCACCCGCTGGTGCATCTACCAGCTCGCCCAGGCCGCGGCCCGCTCCGACCAGATGGGGGTGGCCGCCAAGGGCGTGTCCGGCTCCGGCTACGAGGGCCACTACTTCTGGGACACGGACGTGTACGTGGTCCCCTTCCTCACCTACTCCAACCCGTGGATGGCCCGCAACGCGCTGCGCTTCCGGTTCAACATCCTGGACAAGGCCCGCGAGCGCGCCACCGAGCTCACCCTCCGCGGTGCCCTGTTCCCCTGGCGCACCATCACCGGCGACGAGGCCTCCGCCT
>CAZTOM010000044.1:0-11924 GCA_964615555.1 uncultured Actinomycetaceae bacterium | reverse complement strand
CCCCCTGCCGAGCAGCGCGCGCCTGCCCCACATCACGCACGTCATCTTCGAGGGCCTGCGCGCCGAGGCGCTCCTCTTCGCCCTGGACCGGGCGGGGATCTCCGCCTCGGCGGGCTCCGCGTGCCGCGCGGGTGTCCACCAGCCCAGCCACGTGGTGCTCGCCATGGGTGGAAGTGAGGAACAAGCTTCCGCCACACTGCGTTGTAGCCTTGGGTGGACCACCACGCAGGCGGACGTGGACGCGCTGGTGGGAGCCCTGCCCACCGCCGTGGACCGTGCCCGCGCCGCCGGCGCCACCCGCCACTAGGGCGGCACCACACCCCAACGAGGAGACCATGCAGGTACTTGCCGCCCTCTCCGGAGGCGTTGACTCGGCCGTGGCCGCCGCGCGCGCGGTGGACGCCGGGCACGATGTGGTGGGCGTCCACATGGCCCTCTCACGCTCGCGGGCGGAGCACCGCACCGGCTCGCGCGGCTGCTGCTCCATCGAGGACGCCTCGGATGCCCGCCGTGCCGCGGACACGCTCGGGATCCCGTTCTACGTGTGGGACCTCTCTGAGGAGTTCGAGGAGACCGTGGTGGCGGACTTCCTCTCCGAGTACGAGGCCGGCCGCACCCCCAACCCGTGCGTGCGCTGCAACGAGCACGTGAAGTTCTCCGCCCTCCTGGACCGCGGGATCGCCCTCGGCTTCGACGCGGTGGCCACCGGCCACTACGCGCGCATCACCCCCGGGGACCACGGCGGCCTCGAACTCCACCGTGCGAACACCATGGAGAAGGACCAGTCCTACGTGCTCGCCGTCATGGGCCGCGAGCGCCTCGAGCGCTCCCTCTTCCCACTCGGGGACGCCCACTCCAAGGACGAGATCCGCGCCGAGGCCGCCGCCCGCGGCCTGTCCCTCTCCGAGAAGCCGGACTCCTACGACATCTGCTTCGTGGCCGACGGCGACACCGCCGGGTTCCTCCGCCGCCGCCTCGGCTCGCGCCCCGGGGAGATCCTGGACCACACCGGCGCGCGCGTGGGCACCCACGAGGGCGCCTACCAGTTCACCGTGGGCCAGCGGAAGGGCCTCGCCCTGCCCCGCCCCGCCGCGGACGGTGCCCCCCGCTACGTCACCGAGATCCGGCCCGAGTCGAACACCGTGATCGTGGGCCCCTCCGCGCTCCTGTCCGTCAACGAGATCGACGGCGAGGACACCGTCTGGCTCGCCGACGACGTGCCCGCCACCACCCCCACCCCGGCCACGGTCCAACTGCGCGCACACGGGGAGCCGCACGCCGCCGTCGTCGAGAGGGACGGGACGCACCTGAAGGTGAGGCTGGACGGGACGGTACGCGGGATCGCGGCCGGACAGTCCGCCGTCGTGTACGACGGCACGCGCGTGCTCGGGCAGGCGACCATCGCCGCCGCGCGCCGGGCGGAGGGTGCGGCGTGAGGGCGCTGATCGACCTCCCGCTCGCGCACCAGTCGCTGGACGCGGACACGCTGGGCCGGACGGATGAGAACCTGATCGGCAAGCTGCTCGGGGACCCGCTCGCGCTCGCGGTGGTCCTGGACGAACTCGGCCGCCCCGCGCTCAGCGGCACCGGCCTCGCCTACGTCCCCGCAGCCTCCCTGGAGGGCGGGTCCGGGATGACCCTGGCCTACCTTGGGCGCCGCCCCGACGGCGTGGGCGTGCTTCTCGCGTCCGGTCCGGCCCGGCCCGGGCTCGAGTACCACGACGTGCGGTTCGGGATGGCCCGCATGGATGACTTCGACCGGGGCGTGGTGGTGCCCGCCACCGCGCTCGCGAACTGGCACCGGCTCTACCAGTTCTGCCCCCGTTGCGGGAACCAGACGGATGCCGTGCAGTCCGGGTGGGTGCGCCAGTGCCGCGCATGCGAGACCCAGCACTTCCCGCGCATCGACCCGGCCGTGATCATGGCCGTGGTGGATGCCGCGGACCGGATCCTGCTCGCGCACGCCGCGCACTTTGGGGCGGGGCGCTACTCCACGATCGCAGGGTACGTGGAGCCGGGGGAGTCGCTCGAGCACGCGGTGGTGCGCGAGACGTGGGAGGAGGTGGGCCTGAACGTGGTGGACGTGGCCTACCGCGGATCCCAGCCCTGGCCATTCCCGCGCTCCCTCATGTTCGCGTACACCGCGCGGGTGGAGGGGACTCCGGAGCCCGTGGTGGACGGGATCGAGATCGTGGATGCCAAGTTCTTCACGCGCGAGGAACTGGGCCGGCTCGTCGCGTCCGGCGAGCTCAAGCCTCCGGGCCGCGCCTCCGTGGCGCGCTCGCTCGTGGAGGACTGGTACGGGGGCCCGCTGCGCGAGCCCGAGGAGTGGGTGTAGGCCGTACCGGCTCCGCCTGCGGCCGGTGTTTCCGCGTTGTGCGGGCCTCCCGCGTGCGGCGTTTCCTCCTGGTACGGGCCTCCCGCGTGCGGCGTTTCCTCCTGGTGCGGGCCTACCGGCCGCCGAAGCTCCCGCGCGGCTCCGCGCCGCCATCCTTGGCCTGTGCGTCCTCGTCCAGCTTCTTGGAGAGGTCGGCATCGTGCTTGGTGGTGGTGGCGGCGCTGCGCAGGTTGGCGGGGGAGCCCTGGTCGCGGCCCGTCTGGAGGTGCTTGGTCACGTCCCCGAGCGAGGGGTTCGTGGCGGCCGTGCCATCCGGGAAGATGACGGTGGGGACGGTCTGGTTGCCGTCGTTGACGGACTCCACGTAGGAGGCGGCCTTCGGGTCCTGCTCGATGTCCACCTCGCTGTAGGGGATTCCCTCGCGGTCCAGCTGGCGCTTGAGGTTCTTGCAGTAGCCGCACCACGGGGTGGTGAACATGGTGATCGTGCCGGGGGCAGGAGTCTCGTACGTCATGGGATCAAGGGTACGTAGTGCGCGCCCGGCCCGCCTCCCGGTGGGGCTTACGCCGCCGCCCGGACTTCTCAGGCTGGCGGAAACCGCGTGGCGAGGAACCGGCCAATAGACGGAACGTCCAGGTTGCCCTCGTTACCACGCCGTATGAGCGAGGCGAGCTTGCGCGGCGAGAGGACCTCCACGCCGCGGGTGGCGAACGAGCCCGCGAGGAGTGACCAGTCCGCCTCCACGAAGCAGAGCGCGGCACGCACCGGGACCCCGGGCACCGCCTCGCGGACGAGGTCGGCCTGCCGGAGAACCGCATCGACCAGCCCGGTGCGGTCCCGGCCGGCCACCACCACCTTCTCGATACGGGGCCTGCGGAAACCGCCCTCCACCCTGAGTTCGGGGCGTCCCCTGTACTTCTTGGAGTCTGCCACCCACACTCCGCCGCGCGTGATGACGATGTGATCGATGTTGGCCCGGCTTCCGGGAACGAGTCGATCGTGCAACGTGATGATCCCCTCACCGTGGAGGGCGTCGAGGCGGCGTCCCACTGCCACCTCTCCGGCAGCCCCGGTGGCCCAGGCGCGCGTGGACGGGCGCTCGGGCGAGAGTGCATTGGCGACTCCGCCGAACATGCCCCACTTCTCCACAGCCCCCTCCCCGCGGCACGTTCGTGTCAGGGCGCTGGGAGACAATAGGCCACGATGAGACTCAAGCCGGATGCCGAAGCCCTCCTCTCCCACCTCGATGAGGACCAGCGACTCGTGGCCACCCACCTGCGCGGCCCGCTGTGCGTGCTCGCGGGCGCCGGCACCGGCAAGACGCGCGCCATCACCTACCGCATCGCCCACGGCATCCTGCAGGGCGTCTACCGGCCCCAGGAACTCCTCGCCGTCACGTTCACCGCCCGCGCCGCGGGGGAGATGCGTTCCCGCCTGCGGGACCTCGGCGCGCACGGGGTCCAGGCCCGCACCTTCCACTCCGCGGCCCTGCGCCAGCTCTCCTACTTCTGGCCCATCGCGTTCGGTGGCGGCCAGGTGCCCCGCCTCCAGGAACACAAGGCCCCGCTGGTGGTGGAGGCCGCCGGCCGCCTCGGCCTGCCGGTGGACCGCGCCACCATCCGGGACCTCGCCGGTGAGGTGGAGTGGGCGAAGGTCTCCATGATCACGGCGGACGACTACCAGCGCCGCGCCACCGCCGCCGGCCGCGAGGCCCCCGGCGGGATCGACCTCGCCACCGTGGGCCAACTGGTCCGCGCGTACGAGGAGGTCAAGAACGACCGCGCGGTCATCGATTTCGAGGACGTCCTCCTCACCCTCGTCGGCATCCTCGTGGACCGCGAGGACATTGCCGACCAGGTGCGCCGCCAGTACCGCTTCTTCGTGGTGGACGAGTACCAGGACGTCTCCCCGCTCCAGCAGCGCCTCCTCGAGTGCTGGCTGGGGGAGCGCAACGAGATCTGCGTGGTGGGGGACGTTTCCCAGACCATCTACTCCTTCACCGGCGCCACCCCCGCCTACCTCTCCGGCTTCGCCTCCCGCTACCCCGGCGCGCCCGTGGTCCGCCTGGTCAAGGACTACCGCTCCACCCCCCAGGTGGTGGCCCTCGCCAACCGCATCCTCACCACCCGCACGGGCCGCATGGCCCCGGGCGCGGTCACGCTCGAGGCCCAGCGCCCCTCCTCCGTCCCCGTGCGCTTCCACGCCTTTGACGACGACGTCGCCGAGGCCGAGGCCGTCGCCTCCCGTATCGCCGAACTCCGGGAGGAGGGCGTCCCGCTCGCCGAGATCGCTGTCCTCTACCGCACCAACTCCCAGTCCGAGGTCCTCGAGGACGTGCTCGCCCGGGCGGGCATCGGCTACCTCATCCGGGGCGGGGAGCGCTTCTTCTCGCGTGCGGAGGTCCGTCAGGCGATCGTCGCGTTGCGTGCGGCCTCCAAGGTCGACGACGACGCCGCCCTCCCCGACCGCGCACGTTCGGCCCTGTCCCCGGTCGGGTGGAGCGAGGAGCCGCCCGCCGGCCGTGGTGCGGTGCGGGAGCGCTGGGACTCGCTCAACACCCTCGTCCAGCTCGCGGACGATGTCTACGCCACCCGGGGCGCATCCCTCCCCGACCTCGTGGCGGAGCTCGAGGACCGCGCCGAGGCGCAGAACGCCCCCACCCAGGACGGGGTCACGCTCGCCTCCATCCACGCCGCGAAGGGGCTCGAGTGGGATGCGGTCTTCCTGATCGGCCTGTCGGACGGACTCATGCCGATCTCAATGGCCACCACACCGGAGCAGGTGCAGGAGGAGCGGCGCCTCCTCTATGTGGGGGTCACGCGGGCGCGGGAGTACCTGGAGCTTTCCTACGCGCGGGCCCGCACGGCCGGCGGCCGGGGTTCGCGGAAGCACTCGCGGTTCCTCACGGGGATCTGGCCGGAGGAGGAGCGTCCCGCAGGCCGGGCGGGCGCCGGTGGGGGCGCCAAGAAGTCCTCCGCCGCGGCCCGGGACGAGCTGGCCGCGGAGGACAGGGAGCTCTTCGAGCGGCTGCGGGAGTGGCGCACGGGAACGGCGCAGGCCATCTCCAAGCCCGCCTACACGGTGCTGCACGATACGACCCTGGCCGCGATTGCCACCGCCAAGCCCAAGGACCTGCGCGGCCTTGCACTGCTGCGCGGGATCGGGGCCACGAAGCTGGAGGCCTACGGGCCCCAACTCCTCGCCATCGTGCGCGGTGACGAGGTGGAGATCACCGCGCCGTAGGGAGCCCGGCAACGGGATGGGGCGGCTCGACGATGCCTCTTGGGACGAACCCGAGGACGCCTCTGCACAGAACCGGGCGACGCCACTCCAATAAATAGGTGGACACGGATTCTGCGTTCCCGCTACGGTTGCCGGAGCGATCCAACCGGATGAGAAGGAGGTGCCTCGCAATGTTTATGAACTTCAGCCTGACCGGCGTCACCGCCGTGGCCGTACCGCCTGGCACCCCTGCGTACCGTCAGCGCGCCCGTGGCGGGGCCACCCCCCTCCCCAGCACTTTCATCCGTTAGATCCCCGGTCACGAGCCGGGGCAGACCCGGCAGGAGACCACCGTGTCGATCGATATCCGATCGCGAATCCTCACACCGTGCCAGCAGGCCCCTGACCCTGACCTGTGGTTCGCCGAGAGCCCCGCGGACCTCGCCCGCGCCCAGGAGCTGTGCGCAGGATGCCCATTCCAGGTGACATGCCTGGAGGACGCCGTCGAGCGGGCCGAGCCCTGGGGCGTGTGGGGCGGACGCATCCTCGTGGCAGGGGCGATCGTGGCCGTGAAGCGTGGCCGCGGCCGCCCGCGCAAGGACCAGAAGGCCGCCTGACTCAGCCCAAGCGCGCCCGCGGACATTCGGGGAAAGGTCAGAAGGCCGCCTGACTCAGCTTGCGGATGCACTCGCGCCCCCGGGGGCGAGGCATCCGCAGTCCGGGTGCGGCTCCACCCGGAACTGGCTGATGCCCCCGTCTGCGGAGATTCGCCATCCCTGCCCCTCGCCGCCGCCCAGCGCCAGAACCGCTGCCGCGGCGGCGAGGCGTACCACCACCGGGTCCTGACGGCCTGCCTCGAACAGCCGCAACTGGGTGGCGAGGATGGGCCACTCCGGATCCGCTTCCGCACGCCAGAGGTCCAGGCATGTGGGACATGCGCTGCGCCCCGGGACCACCACCGGGCCAACGGTGGCGCCGTCGTCGTCGAGGACGAGGGGGAGGAAGGTGCGGTCCGCACGGAGGAGGGGGCGGGTGCGCACGGGGTCCGTCACGTACCAGTCGGTGAGGACGGCGATCTCCCCGACTGCGCGTGCGCCCAGCGGCTCCAAGGCTGCCACCGCGATCCGCGTCAGTTCGTTCTGGTCCAGCGGGACCGGACGGAGGGCGGGGTGGGGGAGTGGTTCGGCCAGGCGCAGGGGAGCGGCCACCTGCCGGCTGAGCCGGTTCCACGCGCGGCCGCTCACTCCGCGCCGGGCGGCAAGCTCCTCGGTGACCTGCACGCCGGCACCGAGGTCCAGGAGGAGGTCGCACTCGGCGTCGGCCAGGCCGGTGAGCTGCGGACTGCCGGGCGTGGCGCCCAGTTGCACCACGCCCTTCTTACGCCACAGGACGGGTCGGAGGGTCCGCATGTCCCTACGCTGCCACGAGCGCCCGCCCCGGTGCCGGACGGCTGTGGATAACTCAGGCGGAGGGTGAACCGGGCTCCTCGCCAGAGTCCCCGGAGGGCTCATCGGCTGCGTCCTCGGAGGGTCCGCTGCTCGCATCCTCGGTGGGCTCCTCAGCACTGCTCGCACCCGCCTCGCGGCCACCGGAGGCGCTCGCCTCGTCGGCCTCGCGGAGCAGGGCCTCCAGGGCGTCGTCGAGGTCCGTGACCTCGGCCCGGGAGGCGAGGAGGGAGGACGGGTCGTCCAGTTCCGCGGAGGTGGGCAGGAGATCGGGGTGTGACCAGAACGTGTCCCGCTCCGCCACGCCGAGCTCGCGGGTGAGGGTCTCCCACAGGACGGTGGCGTCCCGGCAGCGGCGGGGCCGCAGCTCGAGGCCCACCAGCGTGTGGAACGTGCCCTCGGCCGGGCCACCGGTCGCGCGGCGGCGCCGCATCATCTCGGTGAGGGCCACGGAATGCGGGATCAGTCCACGGGTGGCCTCAGAGGTCACGTGCTCCACCCAGCCCTCGATGACTGCGAGCGTGGTTTCGAGCGACTCGAGCGTCTCCTTCTGGCTTTCGGTGACCGCCGGCGCGAAGATGCCCGATCCGAGCGCCTCCCGGATCTGCTCCGGGTTGGTGGGGTCGATCTCCCGGAAGGCCTCCTCCATGGCGGCCACATCGATCGAGATCTCGCGGGCATAGTTGGTGACCAGTCCGATCACGTGCTCGCGCAGCCACGGGCTGGCGGCGTAGAGACGGCCGTGCGCCACCTCGCGCACCGCGAGGAACTGGGCCACCTCCTCCGCCGGGATCTCCAGCCCGTCCGTGAACTCGTCCACGTTGGCCGGCACGAGCGCCACCCCCACCGACTCCGTGAGCGGCACCCCCAGGTCGGTCAGGCCGAACGCCTCCTGGGCGAGCGATGCCACCGCGGCGCCCAACTGCATCCCGTACGTGGCCCCGCCGATCCGGCGCAGCATGTCCATCGCCTGCGGCCCTGCGATCCCGCCCAGCCCGGCCATGCCCCCGAGGGCCTGTAGCTCCTCCGGCAGATCGCCGCCGTACTCCTGCAGCCGCTCCTGGACGTCCCCGAGCTGCTGCGTCATCATGTCGCTCACCGCCCGGACCACATTCTGCGCCACCGGCTCCGCCAGCTTCTGGAACGTGGGCAGGGCCTCCTTCACCCACTGCGCGCGGGAGAGCCCGCCGCGCCGCTCCGTGGCACCCACGAGCTCTGTGGCCGAATCGAGCCAGAGGTCTGCCGCCTGCAACTGCTGGCGTACCCGGGCGTCCTGGGCTGCCGACGGCGGCGGGTCACCCGCAGAATGCACCTGCTGCCGCGCCACGTCATGGGCGAGCTCCCAGTTGACCGGACCGTCCCCGGAACTTGCGATCATCTGCTGGATCTGCGAGATCATCTGCTGGAACATGCCCGGATCCTCGGGCAGCCCGGCGGCCTCGCCGAGCGCTGCGGGGTCCATGCCCGCCTCGCGCATCGCCTCGATCGCCCGCTGTGCGCCCTCCTCGCCCAGCATGCTCCGCAGCACGTCCTCCCATGAGTTATCGGCGGCCATCGGGGCTCCTTTCGTATTGCACCAACGGTAACCAATCCGGCGCCCCTCCCGATTCCCTCTTCGCCGACGGCGCAGGCGCGGTCTCGCCACGTGCGCCGGGAGAGACGGGGCTGGGAGGTGGGCGGCGTCGTCGGGTGACGGGGCGAGGGGGTGGGCCGTGCGGCGGGGTGACAGGGGCTGGGAGGTGGGCGGCGTCGTCGTGAATGAGGACGGCAGTGCACAATGGGCGGATGGTAAGACGACGGCGGGGCCCCGACGCGGGCACGGTGATCATGGGGGGCAGTGCTGCCCTGCTGATGCTCACGCTCGCGGTGATGGCGGTGCTGCCGCTGCCGTGGATGATCCGCGCGCCCGGACCCACGCTGGACACGCTGGGGATGGTGGACGGCGAGCACGTCATCACCGTCTCTGGGGCGGACACGTACCCCACGGGGGAGGGCCAGCTGCGGCTGACCACGGTCTCGGTCTCCGGCGGGCCGGGCAGGAGCATCAGCCTGTTCGACGCGATCTCGGCGTGGCTGCGCAAGGACGCGGCCGTGCTACCGCGCGAACTCCTCTACCCGGAGGACCAGGATCCCGAGCAGCTCTCCGAGTACCAGGTACAGCAGATGAGTGCGTCCCAGGAGTTCGCCACGGCGGCGGCCCTGAGCGAGCTCGGATACCAGCTGGACATGACGCTCACCGTGGCCGAGCTGATGCCGGACCTGCCCGCGGCGGAGGTGCTCGAGGTGGGCGACGTGGTCACGGCCATCACCCCGGCAGGTGGCGGGACCACCGAGCTCCGGGACTTCGGACAGCTCATCGGGGTGCTCGCCGAGCTCCCGGCCGGGACCGACGTGACGCTCCGGGTGCTCCGCGACGACGTGCCGACCGACGTGACGTTCGCCACCTCGCCGCGGCCGGAGGGGGACCCCGGGGAGGGGTCGCTGCTCGGGGTGTGGATGAACACGGAGGTGGACCAGTTCCCGGTGGACATCGCGTTCGACATCGACCAGATCGGGGGGCCGTCGGCGGGAATGATGTTCGCGATCGCGATCGTGGACCGGCTCACGCCGGGTGAACTGACCGGCGGAGCGGACATCGCGGGCAGCGGCACCATGTCCATCGACGGACGGGTGGGCCCGATCGGGGGCATCCAGCAGAAGCTCTACGGCGCCTCCCGCGACGGGGCCACGTGGTTCCTGGTCCCACAGGGCAACTGCGCGGAGACGATCGGCCAAGTACCGGACGGCATGGGGATCGCCGCGGTGGAGACCCTCGAGGACGCAGTGGAGGCGGTGGAGGCCATCGCGGCGGGGGAGACGGGTGGAATCACCTCCTGCGAGGCCTTCGTGGCTTCCCAGGGCTGAGGTGCCCGGAGGATAGCTAGGCCTGGGGGCCGGGCTCGCCGGGACGGTCTGCGGGGTGACCCGGAGGGTCCGCGGGGGCGCCGAGATGGTCCGCCGGGCCGCCGGAAACCTCCCCGGAACCGCCGGAAACCGCGGCAAACGTGCCGCGGAGCTGCTCCACGAGCTGCGGAACCAGGTCAGGTCCCTGCAAGCGCATGGCCGGGTCGTCGTTGTCCTTCAGACGTAGGTAGCACCAGGACTCCCCGGAGCGTAGGACGCCCGCGGCGATCCGGATGTCGCGCCGCATGGGGGAGGTGAGGGCCTCGGCGGGGGCGATGGTGGCGCCGTCGTCGCCGAGGAGGATCACGCGCTCCACCACGCACGCGGCACCATCCACGGCCTCGGGCCACGCGAGCCGGGCCAGGAGCTCCTCGAGGCTGTCCGCCTCCGGGAGGCCCTGCTGCTCCACCGGGGTCAGGTGCCCCTCCGGGAGCCGGGTCAGGTCCGGCTCCAGGAGCTGCGCGGCGAACTGCGGATCAGCGGCTGCAGCCGGCGCGGTTTCGACGAGAGCGAACACCCGGACGGGTCCGTCCCAGCCGGCCTCGGCCGCGGACTGCTCGATCGCGCCCATGGCGGCGGCCAGGGCCTGCTCTGGTGCGGTTGCGGGGAGTGACATGGAATCCAGATTCTCACGAAAATGTGCGACGCTTGTAGGCAGAACCGCCCCAGCCATGAGGATGAGCACGTGACCAACGCTGAGTACGAAGCCCCACAGCAGCCGCCACCGCCCCAGCGGCCGAGCCTGCAGTTCGAACGCCCCAAGATCGGACCCTTCTGGTGGACCGTCATCGCCCTCGTGGCGATCGGCGCCGTCCTCGTGGCGTTCGCCGAGGTGTGGACGGAGGTCCTCTGGTACGACCAGGTGGGCTTCTCCCGCGTCTTCTGGACCAGTTGGTTCGCCCGGATCGGGCTGTTCGTGCTGGGTGCCCTGATCGTTGGCGGCGTGGTGGGACTCAACCTCTTCCTCGCCTACCGCGCCCGCAAGGCCTACACCCCGGTGGGGGTCGCGGACCGCAACCTCGAGCAGTACCGCCAGCAGATCCAGCCGCTGCGCCGCTGGATCTTCTGGGGCGCCGTGATCGTGCTGGGCGGGATGTTCGGCTCCTCGCTGTCCAACGGCTGGCAGACCGTTCTGCTGTTCTTCAACCAGTCGAGCTTCGGGACGGCGGACCCGCAGTTCAACCTGGACGTCTCCTTCTACGTGTTCACGCTGCCGTTCCTCCGGATCGTCACCTCTCTCCTCATGACAGCGGTGGGACTCTCCTTGGTGGCCGTGGCGGCCGTGGGCTACCTGTATGGCGGCATCTCCCTGACCCCCAGCTTCCGCGTGGCCAAGCCCACCCGGGTACACCTGTCCATCCTGGCCGCCATCATCATGGTGATCGGCGCCGTGAACCTGTGGCTGGACCGCTACTCCGCGCTCGTGGCCGACGGCGACCGCTTCTCCGGTGCGGGCTTCACCGCAGTGAACGCCTCCATCCCGGGCTCCGCGATCCTCGCGGGCATCGCGCTCGTGGTGGCGATCCTCTTCCTCGTGGCCGCCGTGCGCGGGGACTGGAAGATCCCCGTGACCGGCCTGGCCCTGATGGTGGTCTCCTCGCTCGTGGTGGGCGTGGCCTACCCGGCGATCGTCCAGCGCTTCACGGTGGACCCGAACGCGGTGGAGCGCGAGAGCGAGTTCATCCGCCGCAACATCGAGGCCACCCTCACCGCCTACGGGCTGGATGAGAAGATCTCCACCTCCTACGAGGCGGAGACCCAGGCCGAGGCCGGGCAGCTGCGCCAGGACTCCGAGTCCACCGCGCAGATCCGCCTGTGGGACCCCACGATCGCGGACCAGACGTTCCGGCAGTACCAGCAGTCCCGCCAGTACTACGACTTCGCGCAGACCCTCTCCGTAGACCGCTACGAGCTGGACGGGGAGACCCACGACACCGTGATCGCGGTGCGTGAGCTGAACCTCAACGGCCTGTCCC
>CAZTOM010000043.1:10850-12000 GCA_964615555.1 uncultured Actinomycetaceae bacterium | reverse complement strand
CGCCAGTGGGGAAAATCAGTGGAGACATTTACGTGTGACCATTGTTTGTTTGGCAATAGGTTGCTATGCTGCGGGAATGGAGGAGCAACGCGACCGTCGGACCAAGTCAGTGACCATCTACGATGTGGCCGCTGAAGCAGGGGTCGCAGCCTCCACCGTTTCCCGGGCGCTCTCCCGCCCCGGACGGGTGTCCGCCGAGACCGTGGAGAAGGTCCGCGCCGCCGCCCGCAAGCTCGGCTACCGCGAGCGCACCACCCCCAACTGGGAGTCCCGCAACTCCTCGAAGCTGCTCCTGGTCTCCGTGGCGGGGCTCGGCAACCTGTACTTCCACCACACCCTCGAGGGCATCCACGACGAGGCAACGAAGGCCGGGTACTCGATCATCGTGGCAGATGGCAGGGCCCGCATCGAGTACGAGCGCTCCACCCTCGAGAGCACGATCGAGCTCGCGGACGCCGCGATCATGATCTCCCCGCGCGCGCCGGATGCCGCGCTCCACCAGATCGCCAAGCAGCGGCCGATCGTGGTGGTCAACCGGATCGTGAAGGACCTGCACTCGGTGGTGCAGAACGTGCCGGACGGCATGAAGCAGGTGACCTCCCACCTGCACGAGCTGGGGCACCGCGAGATCACCTACGTCTCCGGCCCCTCGGACACCTGGCTGCAGATCCCGCGCTGGGAGTCGCTCCACCAGTCTGCGCACGAGCGCGGCATGACCGCCCACCGGATCGGCCCGTTCGAGGCCTCGGTCAAGGGCGGGGTCACCGCCGCGGATGCCTGGATGACCAACCGGACCACCTCCGTGGTCACCTACAACGACGACATGGCGCTGGGCTTTATGCGCGCCCTCCTCGAACGCGGCGTCCGCATCCCCGCGGACGTCTCCGTGGTGGGGGTGGACAACTCTCCCATCGCACCGCTCTACATTCCCTCCCTCACGTCCGTGGCGCTGGCCGGATACGGCCAGGGCAAGGTGGCCGCCCGCGCGGTGCTGGACACCCTGGCCGGCGATCCGCCGCCCACGCCGGTCTCCGTGGTTCCCATGAAGCTCATGACCCGCGGCTCTACCGGCCACGCGAACACCGTGCCACCCGCCGTGGTGAGCGCGGCCGCCGTGAGCGAGTGACCCCGCCCCGCCGCGAGGGAGCAA
>CAZTOM010000043.1:8456-10750 GCA_964615555.1 uncultured Actinomycetaceae bacterium | reverse complement strand
TCCTTGAGGCGGTGGAGGACCTCACCGGCGTTGGGGACGATCAGGGTGTCCGGGTCCTTCGCCATCTCCTCCAGGTCCACGTCCGCGGGGTCCATGTACTTGAGGTTGTAGGCCTCCACTACATCGCGCGGGACCTGGGATGCGAGGGTGACGGTGACGCGGTTCTTCTCCTCGCCGGTCTCGGCATCGTAGGTGCCCATGCCGCGCAGGTGCGTGGAGTGGGCGAGCTCGCCCCACGGGTGGTCCTTGAACTTGTCCCACTGCTTCGCGAAGTAGTCGCGGTTGTGGTAGCCGATCTTCGCAATCCCCGGGTGCATCTCGGAGATCTCCGTGATGTGGGGGGCGAAGAGGATGAGCTCGCCACCCTCGGCCACCACGGGCTCCATCTTGTAGAAGCCCTTGGCGCCCGTCCACACGTCCTCGTACATCTCCGGGACCATGGAGACCACGCGCTTGTAGGGGCGGTCCAAGTAGGTGATGTGGCTGGCGGCGGCGATCCCGGCGGCCGCGGCCCACGCCTGGACGGTGGTGCCCACGGAGACGGAGTGCAGCTCGGAGGTGCCGGCCTCCGTCACCACGGCCACGCAGTACTTGGGACCGGGGATGCGGTCCGTGGCGGCGTTGATGAGTTCGCGCACCGGGGTCACACCGAGCGTGCCAATGATCTCGAAGGAGGAGATGAGGGCGCCCACCCAGTGGGAGATATCGATGACATCGTGGCCGGAGAGACCCGGGAAGAAGTACTTGTTGCCGCCGGACATGCCCACCACCTCGTGGGGGAGCACCGGGCCCACCACCAGGTTCACGTCCGCCTCCACGGCCATCTTGTTGACGATCACGTGCATGGGCACGTCCTCGAGGCGGCCACCCGAGTAGCGCGTGACGTCCTCCGCGGGGATCACCCCCAGGTCCGCGAACGTGTCCTCGTCCCACCACTCGTGGTTGTGGACGGTCCAGCCCGGGTAGGTGGCCTCGATGTTGCCGGGCTCGTAGCCGAGGAACTTCCCAAGCGCCTCCTCGGACATCGCGGCGTGCGTGCCGAGCGCGATCAGGACCTTGACCTCGGTGGCGCGGCCGGCCAGGGCCTCGTGCACGGCGGGCAGCAGCTTGCCCATGGGCACGGAGCGCGTGGCGTCCGGGACCACCACGGCCACGGACTTGCCGTCCAGGTCCAGCGTGGCTAGGGACTCGACGATGTGGGAGTGGATCTGCTCCTGCGTGAGGGTGGAGTCCGCATCGCCGATCGTCATTGATCCCTCGGCCAGGCGGGCCATGGTCTGTTCGGTGGTCTCAGTCATGGGGCCTATTGTTGCGCGGGCGCGGCTTGTTGGCGCGGGGGATGGCGCGGTTGCCAGCGGCGCCTCCCCACCACCCCCGCGGCAACGTGCGGCAACCCACGGCGCGTGACCGGGGCCACAAACTAGGCTCGAATGCATGACTGCAACGCCGCTGAACATCCATCCTGACCGCCTGCTCCCGGCGGAACCCGGCCTGCGGAAGATCGCGCGGGAGCTCTATGACTCGGTGAAGGACCTGCCGATCATCTCCCCTCATGGGCACGTGCCGCCGCAGTGGTTTGCGGAGAACCCGGCCTTCAAGAACCCCACAGAATTGCTGCTCACCCCGGACCACTACGTGAACCGCCTCCTCCACGCGAACGGGGTGGGGCTGGAGAAACTCGGCGTCCCGGTGGGTTCGGAGCTCAGCGATGCGGACGCCCGCGAGGGTTTCCGGATCTTCTGCAGCCTGTGGAAGGAGTTCCGTGGCACGCAGATGAAGTACTGGTTCGAGGCGGAGATGAAGGATGTCTTCGATATCGATATCCGACCCTCGGCGGAGACGGCGGATGAGATCTATGACCGCATCGATGCGCTCCTGAAGACGGATGACTACCGCCCGCGCCAGCTCCTCAAGCGCTTCAGGATCGAGTTCATCGCCACCACGGACGATCCCTGTGACGATCTGGAGATGCACGCGAAGATCGCGGACATCGATGAGATCGACACCAAGGTGGTCCCCACCTTCCGTCCGGACAAGTACCTGGAGCCGCTGAAGGACACGTGGATTGCGGACGTGGACCGCCTGGGCGAGGTCTCCGGCGTGGACACGGGAACCTACAAGGGCTACATCGAGGCGATGGAGAACCGCCGGGCGTTCTTCAAGGAGCGCGGCGCCGTCTCCACGGACCACTCCCACGCCGATCCGGGCGCGGAGAAGCTCGAGGATGCGGAGGCGGAGCGCCTGTACGCGGAGGCCCGCGCCGGCACCATCTCCGAGGAGGACGCCACCAGGCT
>CAZTOM010000043.1:0-8356 GCA_964615555.1 uncultured Actinomycetaceae bacterium | reverse complement strand
CCGATGGCCTCGTTCTACCCGAGCGTCTACGTGGGCGCACCCTGGTGGATGATCGATGCCCCCGACGCCGCCCGCAGGTACCGTCACCTCGTCACCGAGACGTGTGGGTTCGGTAAGACGTCCGGGATGATCGATGACACCCGCGCGCTCCTCTCGATTCCCGCCCGCCACGACATGGCCCGCCGCATCGACTGCGGCTACCTCGCCGAACTCGTCGCCGACCACTCGCTCGCCATGGACGAGGCGATGGAGACGGCGCACGACCTCGTTGTCCGCCAACCGAAGAGGGCTTTCAAGCTATGAGCACCGCATTCACCCGTGAGAACTACGGCCGCCCCGCGGCCCCGATCCGCATGGTCCACCTGGGCATCGGCAACTTCACCCGCGCCCACCAGGCGTACTACACGGAGAAGGCGCCGGACGCCGCCGAGTGGGGCATCGCCGCCTTCACCGGCCGCCGCCCGGACCAGGCGCGCGCGCTGGCCCCGCAGGAGGGCCTCTACACCCTGATCATCCGGGGCGCGGAGGGCGTGAACTACGAGGTGGTCTCCTCCCTGTCCAAAGTGCACGAGGCCACGGACGCGGAGGCCCTGCGCGGCTACTTCGCCTCCCCGGACCTCGCGGTGATGACGTCCACCGTGACGGAGGCGGGCTACATGCGCGCCCCGGACGGCTCCCTGGACGTGGAGAACAAGGACGTGGCGGCGGACATCGATGCGCTGCGCGGCGATCCGGCTGCGGAGGTGAAGACCACGCCCGGCAAGGTGGTCTCCGGCCTGCTCGCCCGCCGCGCCGCCGGCGCCGGCGCCATGACGATCCTCCCGTGCGACAACCTCCCCGAGAACGGCGAGGCCTTCCAGCGCGTGATCGTGGACATGGCCCGGGCCGTGGATCCCTCGCTCGAGTCCTGGATCTCGGAGAACATCGCCTTCGCCACGTGCATGGTGGACCGCATCACGCCCGCCACCACGGACGAGGACCGCACCGAGGTCGCCCGCGAGTGCGGGTACGACGACGCCTCTCCCGTTCCCACGGAGGCGTTCAGTGAGTGGGTGGTCGCCGGAGAGTTCCCCGCCGGTCGCCCCCGCTGGGAGGACGCCGGGGTCACGATCGTGGACAACGTCACCCCGTTCGAGGAGCGCAAGCTGTGGATGCTGAACGGCTCGCACTCCCTCATGGCGTATGCCGCCACGATCCGCGGCTTCGCCACCGTGGGTGAGGCGATCGTTGACCCGGAGGTCCGCGGCTGGGTGAACGAGTGGTGGGACGTGGCCGCACGCCACCTCTCCGTGGAGTCGGACGACTACCGCCAGGCCCTCCTCGACCGGTTCGAGAACCCGAACATCCGCCACCTGCTCGCCCAGATCGCGGCCGACGGATCGCAGAAGATCCCCGTCCGCATCGTCCCCGCCCTGCGGGACGAGATCGCGGAGGGACGCCTCCCGGACGGCCCCATCCGCGCGATCGCCGCGTGGACGCAGCACCTGCTCGGCCACGGCGCTCCGGTGAAGGACGCCCAGGAGGAACTGGTCAAGGAGCTCAAGGCCGGAGACCTGGACGAGACCATCGCGAACGTGCTCGGCTTCCTCGGTGAGGACCTCGCCGCCAACCAGGAGCTGGTGGCCCGTGTGAAGACACTCGCCCTGGACCTGGTGCCCGAGGAGTAGGACGCCCAGGCGAATCCACGAGGGTCCGGTCGCCCCAACGGGTGACCGGACCCTCGCGCGTTCCCACCCCACGTCGCTGCACATTCCGCGCCCCCGGAGCGCCGCACGTGCCGCGGCCGCAAGCGCCCGAAACACCGCCCACACCCTGGACGTGCAGCGCCGCCACCCCACCCCGCTTGATGTTTGCTTTCGCAAACTGTAACTTTGCGGGAGCAAACACACGCCGCGCGGTACTATCCCCACGGCACACACGCAGGGAGGACAGCAGGAATGGCAGCCACATCGCATGATACGAACACGGCAGGGAACCGGAAGGCCCGTTCGGCCCGCGCCACTCGGAGGGCAGCCACCGGCACCACCGTCATGCTGACGGCGCTGATGGCCTCGATGGCGGCAACCCCCGCCGTCGCCGGCCCAACGCCCGCCACGGCAACCCCCGCCGTCGCGGCACCCACCCCGGACCCCGCCCAGGAGGACCCGCGCGTGGTCCTTGTGCTGGATGCCTCCGGTTCCATGAACCTGCCGGACCCGTCCGGTGCCACCAAGCTCGAGGCGGCCAAGGCCGCGCTCACCACGGCGATCGGCTCGCTGCCGGAGAACGCGGAGGTGGGCCTGCGCGTCTACGGCGCCACGGTCCCGGGCGATGTGCCCACCCCGGAGGCGTGCGCGGACACGCAACTGGTCCACCCGATCAGCCCGCTGGACGCGGCCGGCCTCACGGATGCGATCAACTCCTTCGAGGCCGTGGGGGAGACCCCGATCTCCTACGCCCTCGAGCAGGCTGCGGCAGACCTGGGAGACGAGGGCAAGCGGCACATCATCCTCGTCTCGGATGGGGAAGAGACCTGCGTGCCCGATCCGTGCCCGGTGATCGAACAGCTCATGGACTCGGGGATCGAGTTGCAGATCGATACGGTGGGCTTCGGGGTGAACGCCACCGCCCGCGACCAGCTCTCCTGCATCGCCGCAGCCGGTAACGGCACGTACTTCGATGCCGCGGATGCGGACGGCCTGGTCCACGCCCTCACCACGCTCTCCACCCGGGCCGCGCGCCCGTTCACGGTGCAGGGCACGCCGGTGACCAGCACCCCGGATCCTGCGCAGGCCCCTGTGCTCACCGCAGGGCAGTACACGGACGAGCTCGCCTACTCCATGTCCGGGACCACCACCAGCTACTACACGATCAAGCGTGAGATCCCCGGATCCACCATCCGCACCAACGTCCTCACCCGCTTCCCCGCCGTCTCGGGTATCGAGGGTGCCCAGAGGGCACGGTGGCAGCTGACCCTCACCACTCCGAAGGGGGCCCGGTGCTCACGGGAATACATCTCCACGGCTGAGGTCACCGGCCGCGGTGTTCTGGGGTCGGGGAGCGTGATGGCGCTCTCGGTGGACCCGCGTGCGACCGATCCACTGAGCTCGGTGCTCGAGTGTGCCGAGGCCGAGGAATTGGTCCTCGAGGTGGAACGTGGCCAGGGGAACATGGGGGGAACTGCGCTGGTTGAGATCCGCGTGACGGAGGAGCCGCTCGCATCGAACGCCACCACCCTGCCGGACGGTGCCCCCAACCTGGACGGCGCCACCACCGTGCCGGAGAATCCAGAGGGTGCGCCGGCGCCGGTCACCGGCGGCGCAAGCTTCAACGACGCCCCTGAGATCACCCCCGGCTACTACGAGGTGGAGATGGTCCCGGGTGAGATGGTCTTCTTCTCGGTCCCCGTGGACTGGGGCCAGTCCCTCTCCTTCGCGGTGCAGAACGTGGACACCGATCACCCCGTCTTCGAGCGCCTGACCACCTCGAATTCCATTCAGCTCTACGGCCAGGTCTACGGTCCGGACGGCACCCCCAGCCCGAACGGCCCGGAGTTCTTGAACTACGTGATGGTGGGCGGCCACCTGAGCGCCGGCTCGTTCAACCAGCTCCAGGTCCCCGCCGTGAACTACCGCAACCGCTGGGACACGCCGGACAGCAACCGCACCACGCCCATGTTCTCCGAGGCCGGCAACTACTTCGTGACCGTTGCCTACTCCGGACGCGACGTGCTGGACGGCGTCCCGGTCCCCGTCCGCTTCTCCGTGGCCGTGGACGGCGAGGTCACCGGCGTCCCCGAGTTCGCCCCCGCCCCCACGCCCGAGCCCTCCCCGGAGCCGTCCCCGGAATCCTCTCCGGAGCCGTCCCCAGAACCCTCCCCGACGGCGGAGCCCACCTCGGCCCCTCCTCTCACCTCAGGGGAGCGCACCGATTCCGCCGAGTCCCCGCCCGCTGGCGGCAACGAGGGCGGCGCCTCTCTCCCGCTGATCCTGGGTGGTTCGCTGGTGGGAGTGGGCGTGCTGGGGGCGCTCATCTACGCGCTCACCCGCCGCGCCTGACGGGCGGGGTTGCTTCGCCGGTGGGGCCGCTCCAGCGAGTGGCCCCGCTCCGCGCTTAGGAGCTCTTGGCGGGGAGGAGCTTCTTCAGCTCGAATCCGTCGGGGGCCGCCAGGAAGGGGACCGGGCGGTCCAGCTCGTCCTGGGCGGGGTTGTCCGGGTGGTAGAGCTCGTCGAAGGTGCCGTGTGCGAGGAACTGCTCGGTGGGGTTGAGCTCGCGGATGAGGATCGCGCGGACGTGCTCGGGGTGGTCGCGGGCCATCTCTCGGTAGAGCATCGGATCGTGCTGCCCGTCGTCGCCCACGAGGAACCACTTCACCTTGGGGAACTCGATCGCGAGGCGGCGCATCTGGGTGCGCTTGTGCTCCTGGCCGGAACGGAACCATCCGGTATTGGTGGGGCCCCAGTCGGTCATGAGCATGGGGCCGTCGGGGTAGTTGTTGGCCTTGAGGAACCGGGTGAGGGTGGGGACCACGTTCCAGGCGCCGGTGGAGAGGTAGAAGACGGGCATCTCCGGGTGGCGCTCCTGGAGGGCGTGGTAGAGCTCGGCCATCCCGGGGACGGGCTGGCGGGTGGCCGTGTGCTTCACGAACGTGTTCCACGCCGCGATGAACGCACGGGGGAGGTAGGTGACCATCACGGTGTCGTCGATGTCGGAGATCAGGCCGTACTTGAGGTCGGGGCGGAGGATGTGGACGGGGGTCTCGGTCTCGTCTCCAGAGATCGCCCGGATGGTGACGTTCTGCCAGCCGGGTTCCATGCCGTGCTTACGGATCACCACATCGATGTAGCCCGAGCGGTCTGATTTGGTCCGTACCGTCACGTTCCCGGCCGTGATCTCCACGGGGAGCATGCCCACGTAGGTCCCCATGAAGGAGCGCCAGCCGCGCTGGCCCTCGAGGCGGCCCTCACGGGTGTCGTCGGTGTCCTCCTTGGTGGGATCGTGCATCACCGTGCGGGCGAGCACGCGCACGAACTTGGTGGAGCCGTAGCCGGTGAACGGGATGATCGTGGGCTCCTGACCTGCGGCTCGAAGCCTCGGGATCACCCGCTTGTTGATGGCGTCCTCGATACGGGCTCCGGGCGATAGGACCATGTCACCAGCCTACGCGCTCGCAGGAGCGGGTCGCGCCGCCCGAGGACACAGCTGCACAGAAAACCACCCGGCCCCCCTCCAGGGCCGGGTGGTTTGTGGACAGTGGGTCTGGGGTCAGACGGTGTCGCGCGGGGGGAGTTCGCTCTGCGACTCCACGGTCCGCGTGCCGTGGGCGTCCTGCACCACGGTGGAGGAACGGGCCGAGCGGCCCATCATCGTCTGGACAAGTCCGATCAGGAACGCCACAGCACCGGCAGCCATCAGGATGAGGCCGATCATGCCGAGGTCCACGCCCTCGACGGCGTCCGCAACGGCGAACCGCAGGATCGCTCCGATCACGGCGAGCACAATTCCAAGTCCGATCATGGGTCTTCCTCTCGTCTGACTGATCGTTCCCCCAAATTGTCCGGGGGGTTGCGAAACCCCGCAACTTGGGAGGGTGCTCGCCCCCGGCGTCGACGTCGACCAGCCGGAATCGCTCGTACCCGGACCGCTGCGACGCCGGCGGGAGCTACTTGGCCCCGATCGCCTCGGCCACCCCCGGGATGCGCTCGCAGTAGGCGTCGAGCAGTTTCCGGGCCACATTCAGGGAGTCCACCAGCGGGTGGATGGCGAACGCGCGCACCGCTGCGGCGCGGTCCTTCCGCTCGGTGGCACGCAGGAGGAGTTCGTCGCAGCCGCGGACCTGGACCATGAGGCCGGCGAACTCGCTGTGGAAGCGCTCCACCGGGTAGGGGGTCACGTAGTTCAGGCCAACGGCGCAGGCCACCTCCACCACGGAGCGTCGTGAGAGCTGGCGGATCAGGCGGCCGGTGCCGGGGGTGTTCTGGACGTTGAGGACCATGCGGTTTGGCTCGTCCACCCCGGCCAGTGCGCGCATGAGCTGGACGGCCACCTTCTGGTATCCACCCAGTGCGATCTCCTCGGCCGAGCGGCGCTCGTCCGGATCCTCGCGGGTCTCGGAGCCATAGGTCTCCTCGCGCTCGCGGAGTGCGGCCTCCCACAGTTCGAGTGCACGCTCGGGCTCCGCCGCGGCGGAGGTGTAGAACTCGTGCTGGGCGTCCGCCACCTGTCGGCCGCGTGTGGTCCGGCCAGAGATCCGCTCCACGGCCTCCCGCGGGTACATGTAGTAGTACAGGTACTCGTTGGGGAGCCGGTGGATCGAACGCACGATGTCGAAGCCGAGCCACTCGGCCTCCTCGATCTGCCCCAGCAGGTCGTCGTCCTCGAGGACCATGCTGAGGAGGTCCACCTCGCGGCCGCTGCGGTCCTCCTCGTACTTGCCCCACACCCCGCGCAGCCAGCCCAGGTGGTTGATGCCGGCGTAGTCGAATCGGGTGACGGTGGTCCCGGTGATGGCGGCGATCCGGTTGATGAGCCCGATCGGGGTGTCGCAGATCCCTACCACGCGGTCCCCGAGGGATTCACGCATGGCCTGGGTGATCACGCCCACCGGGTTGGTGAAGTTGATGGTCCACGCCCCGGGCGCGTGCTCCGCGATGGTCTCCGCGATGCTCCGGGCCACGGGGATGGTGCGGAGCGCGTAGGCGAGCCCACCCACGCCCACGGTCTCCTGACCGAGCACGCCGTGCTCGAGCGCGATCTCCTCATCGAGCGCGCGGGCCTCGGTACCGCCCACCCGCAGGGTGGTGAAGATGAAGTCGGCGCCCGTGACCGCCTCCACCAGGTCCTGCGTGGTGCGGACGGCCAGCTTCCCCTCGCGCTGGTCCATCTGGGCGATCACGCCCTCGATCACCTTCAGGCGCTCGCCGTCCGTGTCGTACAGGACGAGCTCGGTGATGAGGCCGTCGGGGTCCGCGGCAAGGGCTTGGAACATCTGGGGCGTACGGAATCCACCGCCGCCGATCATGCACAGTCGCATGGGCTCAACGGTATCGCGCCCGTCGTGACCTTTCTTGCCCACCTCGCGGGTCCTCCGGGATCCTTTAGGCGCCGATCCACTCACCTGGACCGGCGCACACCTGCCGCCCAGTTTCACCCCACCCCACCAGCCTCGCCGATCCCGCACCCCGCACCCACTACCGTGGAGGGATGGAAGCCGCCGGAGCCCCACCCGAACCCCCCACCACCGCCACCACCCCCACCACCCCAGCAACCCTCACAACCCCCGAACCCCCCGCCTCCTCCTTCGACGTCCTCCTCCACGGCCCCCTCTTCTACGACCTCGGCTTCACCGGCCTCCCCTCCCTCCCCAGCCCCGGCACGGGGGTCCACACGGGGGGCCTGGGCTCCCGCCCCGGTGGCATCGCCAACCTTGCCGTCGCCACCGCCCGGCTCGGCCTCACCACCGCGCTCGCGGCCGGCTTCGGCAACGACGTCTACGGCGGCTGGCTCCGCGCCGTCCTCACCGAGGAGGGCGTGAACCTCGCGCATTCCACGGATCTCGAGCAGCACACGAACGTCACGGTCTCCCTCGCCCACGCCGGGGACCGCGCCATGGTCACCCACGGCCACGATCTCCCCCTCTGCGCCGATCAGCTCATCGGCCTCCCCCCGCCGCCCACCCGCGCGGTCGTCACGGACCTCACCGGCGAGCGCGCCTCCCAGAAGTGGTGGCGCCAGGCAGCCAGCCAGGGCGCCAAGATCTTCGCGGACGTCGGCTGGGATGACACCGGCGCCTGGGATCCCGCCACCCTGGATCCGCTCGAGCACTGCCACGCCTTCGCCCCGAACGCCGCCGAGGCCATGGCCTACACGCGCACCAGCTCCCCGTATGCCGCCCTCGAGCAGCTCTCCGAACGCGTCCCGCTCACGGTGGTCACCCTCGGCGCGGACGGCGCGATTGCCCGGGACCGCGATACCGGCGAGGAGGCCCGCGCCCCCGGCATCCCCCTCGAACTCGTGGACCCCACCGGCGCCGGGGACAACTTCGTGGCCGCGCTCGTCTACGGCCGCCTCGCCGACTGGCCGCTCCAGCAGACCCTCGACTTCGCCGTCCTCTGCTCCGGCCTCTCCGTCACCCAGTTCGGCGGCTCGCTCTCCGCGCCCGGCTGGGGGGACATCGCGTCCTGGCACGATCACGTCACCGGCCGCCTCGCCGCCGGCGCCGCGCCCCGCTGCCCCTGCACCATGCACGTCACCCCCGATGACGCCCTCGCCGAGCGCTTCGCCTTCCTCGACGGCGCCGTCCCGGACGTCCCCCTCACCGTCATGCGCCGCGCGGAGGCCACCTTCGCCGTCGACGGCGACCCCACCTTCCACTGAC
>CAZTOM010000042.1:6454-12219 GCA_964615555.1 uncultured Actinomycetaceae bacterium | reverse complement strand
CCCCCCGCTCGGCACCGTCCTGCCCACCAACCTACTCCCAATACACTATTGAATTCAATACACTTTCGTATTAGCGTTGAGATGCGTGCAGCACGCGTCTCGGCGCGCGCGCCCGCGAATCGATCTTCGAACCTCCAACCAAGGGAAGGACCCCGTGTCCTCGTTCCTCTACCGGCTCGGGCGGGCGTGCGCACAGCACTACCGCAAGGTCTTCGCGCTCTGGCTCGGCGTGCTCGTGCTCGCGGGCGCCGCCACACTGCTCCTGGGTGGCCAGATGCGGGACAAGTTCGAGATCCCGGGCTCCGAGGGCGTGGCCGGCATGGAGGCCCTCGCCAACCAGTTCCCCGAGCTCGCCGGCATGACGGCGGACCTCCTCTTCGAGGCCCCGGAGGGCGAGCAGATCACCGACTACGCCCCCCAGGTGGAGGCCGTCCTCGCCGAGGCGGAGGCCGTCGAGGACGTCATGTTCGTCATGAATCCTCTCGACGATCTCGCCCCCTCCATCTCCGATTCCGGCCGCTACGCACTCGCCACCGTCCAGATCGACGCCTCCATGGGCGAGATCGACCCGCAGGTCCGCGTGGGCATCGAGGCCGCCGCCGCCACCGCGCAGGAGCCCCTCAAGGTCCATCCCGGCGGCTCCATCTACGACGCCACCTCCGTCCACATCTCTCCCATGGAGATCCTGGGCGTGATCGTTGCGCTGATCGCCCTCATGGTTTCCTTCGGCGCGATGATCCCGGCGGGTCTGCCGATCCTTACCGCCGTGGTGGGTGTGGGCCTCGGCATGGCGCTCGTGCTCATCACCGCGCGCTTCACGGACGTCATCTCCTCCACCCCCACGCTTGCCCTCATGATCGGGCTCGCCGTGGGCATCGACTACGCCCTCTTCATCCTCCACCGCCACCGCGCGGAGCTCGCCACCCTCACCGCCGACGGCGCCCCCTCCCAGTCCCATCTCCCCACCTCCCGCTCGGGCCAGGCGGGCGAGCACGGCCCCAGCGAGGCGCACGACGAGGCGCAGGTTGAGGCGCAGCGCGAGCACGCCCCCAACGAGGCGCAGCGCGAGCACGCCCCCAACGAGGCACAGGCCAAGGCCCAAGGCGACCCACAGGCCGAGCCCCGCCCCGCCGTCGCCACGGACGCCGACTGGCTGCGCGGCCACGTGGAGGAGGCCGCGGCGCGCGCGAATGCAACGGCCGGCTCGTCGGTGGTGTTCGCGGGCGTGACGGTGATCATCGCGCTGTGCGGCCTGTTCGTGGCGGGCCTACCGTTCCTGACGCTGATGGGTGTGGCGGCGGCGGCCACGGTGGCGGTGGCCGTGGTGGTGGCGCTCACGCTGATCCCGGCGCTCGCGGGCGCGCTTGGCAAGCGGCTCCTGCCGAAGGGCCGGGCCCGCCGGCTCCTCATGCACACCTCGCTGGACACGATGGGTGCGCGCTGGGTGAAGGCCGTCACCAAGCTCCCGGCCCTCACGATCGCGATCGTGGTGGCGGGCCTCGTGGCGCTCACGATCCCGGCGAAGGACATGCAGCTCGCCCTGCCGGACAACGGCATGGCGGATGTGGGCGCCCCGCAGCGCGTCACCTTTGACCTGATTGCGGAGGAGTTCGGCCCCGGCGCCTCGGCGCCGCTGGTGGTGACGGCGGACATCATCCGCTCCACGGATCCGCTGGGGCTGATGGAGGCCATCGGCGAGGACCTCGGGAACCTCCCCGGCGTGGAGCGCGTGGTGATCGCCGCCCCCAACCGCACGGCCAGCCTCGGCGTGGTGGTCCTGCAGCCGGAGACGGCCCAGTCGGATCCCGCCACGGCGGACCTGGTCCAGCTCCTGCGCTCGGAGGCCCCCCGCATCGCCGAGCAGTACGACGTCTCCGATGTCTACGTCACCGGCCAGAACGCCATCGGCATCGACGTGGTGGAGAAGACCGGCGCCGCCATGCTGCCGTTCGGGATCGTGGTGGTGGGCCTGTCCCTCCTCCTGCTCGGCATCGTCTTCCGCTCGGTCTGGGTACCGGTGAAGGCCGCACTCGGCTACGTGCTGTCCGTGGGCGGCGCGCTCGGCGCCACGTGGGCGGTGTTCGGCTACGGCTGGGGCGCGGAGCTCTTCAACGTGCAGAAGGTGGGCCCGGTCATCTCCTTCTTCCCCATCATCCTGATGGGCGTCCTGTTCGGCCTGGCCATGGACTACGAGGTCTTCCTGGTCTCCCGCATGCGCGAGGACTTCGTCCACTCGGGGGATGCCAGGAAGTCCGACATCACCGGCTTCGCCGCCTCCGCCCGCGTGGTCACCTCCGCCGCGGTGATCATGGTGGCGGTGTTCGCGTTCTTCGTCCCCGGCGCCGACTCCCTGGTCAAACCCATCGCGTTCGGCCTCGCCGTGGGCGTGGCCCTGGACGCGTTCGTGGTGCGCATGACGCTCGTCCCCGCAGTCATGGTGCTGCTCGGGCGCCACGCCTGGTGGCTGCCCGCCTGGCTCGATCGCCGCACGCCCCACCTGGACATCGAGGGCGAATCACTCGTCCACCACCTCGACCACCGCGCGTGGTCGCTCACCCAACCCGCGCCCGTCGCCATCCGCGCGGACGGCCTCACCATCCACGACGACGACGGCTCCCCCCTCGTGGAGGGCGCCACCTTCACCGCCGCACCGGGTGGGTACGTCACGATCGAGAACCCCGACGACGTGGCCCGCCGTGCGTTGCTCGCCGCCGTGGCGGGCCGGCTGGCCGGGGACAACCGCACGTTCGACGGCGAGCTGTTCGTGCTCGACTACTTCCTGCCTGACGAGGCGGTGGCGGTGCGCCGCCGCTCCCAGTTGCTGCTCGGCTCGCCTGCGCTTCCCCCGGAGGCGCTCGCGAAGGTGCCGAAGTCCGTGCAGCTCGTGGTCATTGACGGCGAGCTCAACGTGATCCAGGAACAGCGGCTGGCGAGGCTGCTGGAGCGGGGGGTGACCGTCGTCGTCGGGAAGCGGGGCGGAACGGACCCCAGCGTAGAGGCGGCCGGCGGAACGGACGCGCGCGCAGACGGATCAGGCGTGGCAGATACGCACGCGCAGCACGCTGACGGAACTGACGCCGCGCGGACCGGGCGGCATGTGCAGGAGCCTGAACTGATGGAGGTCTCCCGATGAAGCGATCGCTCTGGACCCTGCTGCTGGTGCTGCTGGTACCGGCCCTCACCGGGCTCGTGACGCTGGCCGCCGCCGCGGACAGGGTGACGAATGTGGACCTGGTGCCCGCCGCCGTCGTGAATGTGGACGAAATGGTGGAGATGGAGGACGGCACGGTGCTGCCGGCCGGGCGGCTGCTCGCGGCGGAGCTGACGGCGCCGCTGGAGGAGATGGCGTTCGACTGGCAGATCGTGGCCGAGGACGTGGCCGCGGACGGGCTGAACGACGGCACGTACTACGCAGTGGTGACGATCCCGGCGGAGTTCAGCCAGGGGATCGTGGACGTGCTGGACGCCGCGCGCGGGCTGGACGGCGCGGACGTGCCGGGGGCGGCGAAGATTGAGCTGGAGTCGTCGAATCCGGCGTCCCCGCTGATGGCGCGGCTGTCTGGCGAGGTGGCGCAGGCGGCGGCGGACTCGCTCGGGCGGTTCTTCACGGAGCAGTACCTGGCCGGGTCCATGGAGGGCTCCGGCATGCTCGCCGACGGGATGCGCGAAGCCGCCGATGGCGCGGACCAGCTCGCGGACGGCACACTCGAGGCCGAGGGCGGCGCCGCGCAGATCGCCGGCGGGACCGGCGAGTTGGCGGACGGGCTCTCCCTCCTCTCCGGCGGGGCGGGATCGGCCGCGGTGGGGGCGCAGGACCTGGCCTCCGGCGCGGGGCAACTGGCCTCCGGGGCTGAGCTGGCGGCCGGCGGGGCCGGTGCGCTCGCGTCTGGGGCTGGCGAACTGGCGGCTGGGGTGTCCCAGGTGGATGCGGGCGCGGGTGCGCTCGCGGCGGGGGCCTCGGAGCTCTCCGGCGGGATGTCCACGTTTGCCTCCGGGGTGGGGGAGCTGAAGGCGGGGACCTCGGAGTTGGCGTCCGGGACCACGGCGCTCGCAGACGGGGCACGGCAGATCGCTGACGGCACCCGCGAGATGGCCGATGGCCTGGCCGGGCTGGGCTCTGGTTCGGGGCCGCTCGGGGTGGACCTGGACGAGCTGATGGCCGGAGTTTCGGACGCACTTGACGTGGCCGACGCCGTGGTGGCCGGGCTCGTGGCACTCGAGGCCGAATGGGGCTCCGCCGTGGGCACCCTGCCCTCCGCGGACCAGGTACTGGATGAGATCCGCGCCGCCTACGGGGCGGCCGTGGCCGAGCAGTGCGCGGGCGCGGTCTCCGAGGATGCGGTGGCGATCTGCGAGGCCCTGGCCGCCGTGGAGCTGCCCGGCGCGGCGGAGCTCGAGGCCCGGCTGCAGGCGGCGCTCGCGGAGATCGAGGAGCGCCTGGCCCAGATCCCCACCGGGGATCCGCGCTACCCCACGTTCGCAGACGTGCTCGCGGCGGCGCGCGAGGCCGCGGGGGACCTGGAGTCCCAGCTGCCGTCGCTGGAGGAGGTGGAGGATTTCTTGGCCCGCGCCCGGGAGCTCGTGGCCTCCATGCCGGAGATGCTGGACGGGGTCCAGCAGCTCGCAGACGGGATGGACGCGCTCGCTGCGGGAGCCTCGGAACTCGATGCCGGCGTACAGGAACTGGACGCCGGGATTGGCGCGCTCGCGTCCGGGGCGTCCCAGTTGGCTGGGGGAACCTCGGAACTGGCGGCCGGCGCCGGTGCGCTGGCCGGCGGAACCTCCCAGTTGGCCGACGGCGCGGGAGCGCTCGCGGACGGCATGCGGCAGTACGCGGGCGGAGCCTCCGAACTCGCCTCCGGGGCCCAATTGCTGGCCGGCGGGTCCGGCCAACTCGCCGACGGCGTGGTGCAGCTCGCGGACGGCGCCTCCGCCTCCGCCTCCGGTGCCGGCCAGTTGGCCGACGGCACCGCCGAGCTCGCCGACGGACTCGGCCAGCTCTGGGACGGCACCACCCAGCTCGCCGGCGGACTGCGCGACGGCGCAGACCAGATCCCGGTGTTCACCGCGGAGGAGGCCCGCGCGCTCGCGGCCACGCTGGTGCGGCCCGTGGCCGTGGACGATGTGACCACCGGCGTCATGGCCGGCCCCGTGGTTGAGGCAAGCCCGCGCGGCGAACGCGTGGCGGCCTGGACCGAGTTCGCCCCCACCGTGGGCGCGATCGCCCTGTGGCTGGGTGCGCTGGCATCCTCGCTGGTGCTCGAGGCGCTGCCCGCGCGGCGCCGGTTCGAGGCCGGCGGGCCGGTGCGGCTCGCGTGGGCCGGCATGTGGCCGGGCCTCGTGGCAGCCGTGATCCAGGCGGCACTGCTGGTGGGCGTGCTGGCGGCCTTCGGGGTGCGGTTCGCCTCCTGGTGGACGGTGCTGGTGGTGGCCGTGGTGGCCGCCGCGTCCTTCACCGCGTTGAACCAGGGGCTCGTGGCGGTGTTCGGGCGGAAGGTGGGCCTCGTGACCTCGCTGGTTCTCGGGGTGCTTCAGCTCGCGGTGCTCACCACGCTCATGCCCGCAGTGGCCGGGCCGGCTGTGCTGCAACCGCTCGCCGGGGTGCTCCCGGTGGGGCTCGCAGCCGATGGCTTCACCCGCGGCGTGCTCGGCGGCTGGGTCACCTCCGCCACCACGGCCGTGGTGGGGCTCGCGGTCTGGGGCGCGGTGGGGCACGCGATGAGCGCGCTCGGTGCCAGGCGCCGCCAGGCGATCGACGTCTCCGA